>JADEXW010000229.1 GCA_015206935.1 Pseudanabaenaceae cyanobacterium LEGE 13415
CGCTATATCCTGCTCTACTTGTTGTTCCAGATTGCTTGCGATTTGCAGGCTCCCGAAAGTAGGTAAAAGGTTCACGGGAACTGGACGAACAGCAGTTTGAAGAATTGCCTCCAACCGAGACAGGACTTGCTAAATGCAACTAGGGTAGGGCATACCCGAAGTAACGCTTGGGGAGAGTCCCACCTCTGGGCTAGAGTCTGCAAGGAATCTAGTCTAAGTGGTCTCGATGAGCCAAGAATCCCACCCTGTTCACAGGTGAGAGTGTCAAAAAGCTGCTCAAAGATAGTGATAAATCACTCTTGCCGCAATGCACTCGTTTTCAAATCAGATTGATCCTTTGCCAGTGCCTCAGCATTCATCGATACAGATCAAATGCAGGTCATGCCACTCTATGGTTAGAGGTTGAGCTAAATAATCATTGCTAAAGTTCTTCTCAAGCTACGTGGAAATCCCACAAATCACGCTGTATTAAGTAATCGTTACCACTCTAAAAAACGGTTCTGTCTAGCTGTTTTTTAACAAAGGATATGAAGGATCTGTTCAAAAAAGCGCTACGCCGTCAAGTTCTCGATCGATTGTCGATCAGTGTTGTTGCTGCACAAGCCACTCCCATTTTCGCACAGTAGTCTTTTACTTCAGGAAATCATCAAATGGCAACTCCTACACAAGAAACCCCAAACCAAGCTGTCAAGAAAAACCCAGTTAACGAATATCCCAGTCCACCCTTTTCGCGACAACCGCAAGAACCCCCCGGTCTTGCTAGCGAAATGAACCCGCGCCCCGATCATGGTGAAACGAGCTATCAGGGAACTGGAAGACTCGTGGGACGTAAAGCGCTGGTGACAGGTGGCGATTCTGGAATTGGACGAGCAGCCGCGATCGCATTTGCCCGCGAAGGGGCTGACGTAGCCATCAACTATCTCCCGGTCGAGGAACCAGATGCGCGTGAAGTGGTTGACCTAATTCAAAAGGCAGGACGTAAAGCCGTTGCTATTCCAGGAGATATTCGAGACGAGAATTTTTGCAATCAGCTTGTGGCAAATGCGGTACGCGAACTCGGCGGACTCGATATTCTGGTGAACAATGCAGGTCGTCAACAAGCGGTCGATTCAATTCTCGATTTAACAACCGAGCAACTTGATTCAACATTCAAGACAAACCTTTATGCAATGTTTTGGATTACCAAAGCAGCAGTGCCCCACATGCAGCCGGGTGCCAGCATCATTAATACTAGCTCAGTTCAAGCGTATGAGCCTAGCCCTAACTTACTCGACTATTCCCAAACCAAAGCAGCGATCGTTGCTTTTACAAAGTCCTTAGCCAAGCAACTTGCTGAGAAAGGAATTCGGGTGAATGCGGTAGCGCCCGGACCCTATTGGACAGCCCTCCAAGTTAGCGGCGGTCAGCCACAGGACAAGATTGAGAAGTTCGGGAGTGAAACCCCGCTTAAACGTCCTGGACAACCTGCGGAACTTGCCCCAATCTATGTGTTGCTTGCTTCTCAAGAGTCGAGCTATGCAACCGGACAAGTGTACGGCGCGGCAGGCGGAAGTGGTAATCCTTAGTGCCCATTGATTTTAGTGCCCATTGATTTTAGTGCCCATTGATTTTAGTGCCCATTGATTTTAGTGCCCATTGATTCTGCGTAACGCTTCAACCATGCAAGGAGATTTGCGAGTTCACGTATAATGGGCACTATCGCCGCCTGTTATATCCAGCGTTGCACCACTGATCATACGGGCATCATCTGAAGCGAGGAACACTACAGCAGGCGCGATCGCGTCTGGTTCGATCCAAGGAACGCCGAGCGGTGTTCTCTTCATTCGTGCCTGCTTTGCCGCCTCTTCGTCCTTTGCGTCATCACCGCTAGGTTGCTGACCGCTCTCTTCAAGCACTTGAGCGTAACGCTCTTCGTGCCGAGTCAGGGGAGTATCAATCAAGCCGGGAATAATGGCGTTAACTCGAATCTGGTGTTCACCCAACTCTAGTGCTGCCGATTTCATCAGCCCGATGATGCCCCACTTAGAAGCGGAGTAGGATGCTCCGAACTTAGTTCCGTGTCGCCCTTGCGTTGAAGAAGTCACAATAATACTACCGCCCCCACGCTCGACTATCATCGGTGCGAAAGCGCGTATCGCATTGGCTGTTCCTGTAAGATTGTTCTCAATCTAGTCACTCCAGTCGGCATCGTTCATCTCTAGAAGGGGTTTGAATGCCTGAATTCCTGCATTGGCGAACAGGATATCAAGCCCGCCGAATTGGTTTCGGACTTGTTCCGCCGCTTGATAAAGCGCACTGATATTACGCTGGTCAAGCTGAATTGCCAGCCATTTGCATCCTTCTTGCTGTACGAGGTGGCCCGTTTCCTCTAGCTCATCGGGTGTCGCAGGAACCACTTGCAGAATAGAACTGACAGAACCCGTAATATCAATGCCAACCACATCCGCACCTTCACGAGCGAGAGCGATCGCGCTTGCTCGTCCAATCCCACGCGCCGCACCCGTTACAACAGCAACCTTACCTTGCACTCGATGACTCATAATGCTACCTCTGAGACGACTGAATGCTTCTGAGTTGGAAGGGCATCGATCAAACTTCGATCGATCTGTAAGTTTGCTGCCACGAGTTCATGCGGAGTAAGTGCCATCCATTGAGTTAGAGAAACATCGGTGAAGCGATCGCTTGCAAAAACCTCCAGAAACCGCACTATGGTTGTTCCCGTATTTTCAATGTAGTGCGGCATTGAAATCGGTACATAGCCAACATCACCTGCTTGGAAGTCGAACGTCCGTGAAGTACTTGAAGAAGCAAATACGGTCATTCGTGCCTTACCTTCAAGATAGTATTGCCACTCATCACTATTCGGATGACAATGAATCTCACGCATTGCGTTCGCGATCGCGAATCGGCTCGATCGATTCACTATTTGTTTGTTGCGTCATTGGTCTTCCTTGGAAATTACTACTCGGTTTTGATCAATTGCTAGATATTTGAATCTTAAAAAGGACATTCAGGAATTACACTCTTTCATTGGCAGTGCATAGAACAATTCAGCTTTTATTGCGCTTTTAGACAGAGTTCTACAAAACTACACAACGCCCTTTACGGTAGATAGTCTTGGTGCTGCTGAATGTCACTATCGGAAGAAGGAGCCGAAACGAAGGTTGGTACTTCACGGTTCGTCTGGTCTTCAGGTTGTTGCAACAGAGATTTTGCAGCTTGCACGATCGCATCTGCATCGATCTTTGCAGCATGAAGCAATTCTTCAGGCTGTCCCGATCCAGGCATCTCTCGCACCGCTAACTGAATTATGTTCAACTTTGATCCAGCATAAGTTGATGGAGCATTTAACCCCATAAACGCGCCTGCTACAGCTGAACCCAAGCCACCTTCGCACCAGTGATCTTCAACTACAATTAAATTGCCATTCGTATCCTGAGCTGCATAATGCAGTGTTTCCATGTCGATTGGCTTGACTGAGTACAAATCAATCACGCGCACAGTGATCCCTTCGGTTTTGAGTCGATCGTAAGCTTTCAACGTCTCATGCAGTGTTACTCCTGCTCCAACCACAGTAATTTGATCGCGATCGGAACTCCGCAGCACTTTACTACCACCGATCGGAAACGATTCTTCAGAACTATAGATCACGGGCGTATTCATCCGTGTTGTTCTTAAATACACAATTCCTTCTCGATCTGCCATTTCCGCGACCAATTTGGCTGTTTGATTGCCATCGCAAGGATAAAGCACTGTACTGCTCCACACCGCTTGGAATTCAGCAAGATCTTCTAGTGCCATTTGAGACGCACCATCTTCGCCGATCGAGATACCTGCATGAGAGCCACAAAGCTTAATGTTGGCACGAGAAATTGCTGCCATTCTGACAAAATCATAGGCACGACTGAGGAAAGCCGCAAAGGTCGAAGCAAACGGTTTGTAGTCGCGCACTTGTAGCCCGACTGCCGCCGCAATAAGCTGTTGTTCTGCAATAAACATTTCAAAGTAGCGATCGGGGTAAGCCTTGGCGAATTCCTCCGCGTAAGTCGAGTTGCTGACTTCTGCATCAAGCGCAACAATATCTGATCGCGCTGCTCCCAATGCTTTCAGCGCATCACCATACGCTTTCCGAGTTGCGACCGAATCGCCTTCTTTATAGGTTGGCAACTGTAGCGAGCTAGTCCTGATAGCAGTAGGTTGGATTGGCTCTGGCTTTTGGACTTGAATGATTTGGTTATGTTCACCACCTAATTCTTCGATCGCTTGCTGCGCCTGAGCCGATTTCAGCGCTTTGCCATGATATCCGTTCATATTCTCGAAGACCGAAAAGCCCTTGCCCTTAATCGTTTGTGCCACAATCACGGTTGGACGATCGCTCATACTGACTGCCTCTCCAAAGGCACGATCAATGCGATTCAAATCATGCCCATCGATCTCGATCGCGTGCCAACCAAAACTTCTAGCTCGTGCCGCATAAGCTTGAGTATTCCAGCCCAGTTCCGTTTGTCCGCGTTGTCCTAATCGATTCACGTCCACGATCGCAATTAAGTGATTGAGATTATAGTGAGAAGCATGATCAAACGCTTCCCAAACTGAACCTTCCGCACTCTCACTATCACCCATCAACACCCAAACTTTGTAAGGCAGCTTATCAAGATACTTTCCAGCTAAGGCAAGTCCGACTCCAATTGGCAATCCTTGCCCCAATGAACCTGTTGCAACATCAACCCACGGCAACACCGGAACTGGATGTCCTTGAATCCGACTACCAAACTGCCGTAAAGTCATCATTTCCTCATCAGAAATTGCTCCAACCGCTTTGTACATCGCGTAGAGCAACGGAGCTGCGTGACCTTTTGAAAGGATAAAGCGATCGTTGTTTGCGGCATTCGGTTGGTTGAAGTCGTAGTGAAAATATTTAGACAACAGCACTGCCATCAAGTCAGCCGCAGACATCGATGAAGTAGGATGTCCTGATTGAGCTGCGGTAGTGGAACGAATGCTATCGACCCGTAACTGCTGCGCGAGTTCATGCCAAGCTTGCTGTTGTTGATCCGTTGCCATATTCGCTCTCCTATGGACTGCATGAAGATTCAAAGCTGAGAGACGGCTTTTTGAAAATGATTCCTGATATAATTCCTGACCCCAAACTATAGCTCCGATTGCTAAGTTCCCTCATCCCAGCGGAAGAGTGCGATCGAACAGTAGCCACTGAGATAACAATGAAAAGCTGCTCGATGACCGAATGAAAACTACTACAACGATTGTTTACTATCATGACAAACACCAGTATGATGTTTGGCTTCTAAAGTATTCCGAATTCTTTGAGCTTACTCCTCTTCGGTCATTGATATGTACTTCTCGGTGTAGCATTCAGCAAAATTTATCAAATATAAAGCTTTTTTCGTTCTATGAATGCTGCTAGCAACAACAGGTTACGAAGCAATTACAAACTCCATTTTGCCTGATTTTAATGTGCCTAAAGATGTATGCAGGCTTCCTTAACTTTGCTCAGTATGATGGGCAAGTCTAGAGATGCAGATTTATCTCTAGATTTCCAGATCGAACAAACTTTGATTAAAGAAAGAGTATCGCCATGTCACTGAATCAGCTTTGGTTCTGGATCGGTTTTGCTGGAATGACGATCGGGGCTGTAATATTTGGCTTGAAATCGATCGCGACTCGTAGACAGGAGGGGATGGAATTTCACCTTGAAAGCTTCTTTATTTGCCTTACCGCCGCAACGCTTTATTTAACGCTAGCTACCAATCTCACCGTCATTAATTTCAAAGGCGAAAGTATCTTTTTGGGTCGCTACATCGATTGGAGCATTACCACACCTCTACTACTAATCGAATTGGGTGTTTTAGCTGGCTTGCGTCTAAAGTTGCTGGCAGGAGTCGTACTAGCAGATATCTACATGATTGTGACAGGTATCATCGCCAATCTTGAAGCACCACCGATGAGCTTCGTTTGGTGGATCATCAGTACAGGTGCGTTTATTGCGATCTTTGCGGCACTGCTGACTGAGTTTAGCAATAGTGCTGCTCGTCGTCCGGTGAAGGTGTATAACCTGTTTAAAACAATGCGGAACATTCTGTTAACACTATGGACGGCTTATCCAATCATTTGGTTGTTCGGAACCGAGGGATTGGCATGGATTCCGACTCCGATCGAAACGATTCTTTAACGATCGTGGATTTGTGTGCAAAGGTTGGATTTGGCTTGATTCTGACCTCAGCCGATCCACAAACTTTGGCAGAAGCGTCTGATCCATCACATATCAAACAAACAGCAGAATCTTATATGGCAGGTGGTAGCCGAGAACGGATAAGCAATCGGTACTAAAGCAATGCGCTGTAGATTGATGATGGTTGAGTCCATGAGGCGCTAATCAGGAGAACTGCGTTGCACTTCACATAACGCTGAAGAAACCTTGCAAGATAACTTTGGTATGAGTCATTCCAGTTTGAAAACATCATCGATCCATCACACTATTTCAGGAATTACTCTACTCATTAGTTATCTTGCTGCTCGCTTTCCGATTTGGATTACTGATTACGGTATCTTCTTTGTGATTGCGCTCGTGATTCTATTCGGCATCCCGCATGGAGCCGCTGATTGCCTCATTCTGAAATACTTCAATCAGAATCGTTCTTCGAGTATCAGTCGGCTCAACTTCTATGCAATCTATATTCTTCTAGTAGTTGCTGATATCGCTTGCTGGTACTCGTTTCCTCAGTTAGCGCTGAGTGTTTTTATTGCGATTAGCATTTACCACTTAGGACAGTCTGACTTAGGCAGTTTGACTCTGCCGAGCGATCGCTTGATCAAAGCACTTGTTTACTGCTGCTGGGGTGCTTTTGTCATTTTTGTACCCATTCTGGCGAACCTCAAAGCAGTTACTCAGATTCTAAAGCCGTTTATCAATCAAGTGTGGCTGATTGAGTTCCCTTATCCAGAAGGACTGCTGCTCAGTCTCATTGCTCTCAACGTATTGGTTCTGATCGGATTAGCTCAACGGCAGTATATTTCTTGGTCTGACTGCTGGAAAGAAGTCGGAAATATAGTTGTGCTGTCTGTTCTCTTTCTATCAGCACCCTTAATGGTTGCATTCGGTGTTTATTTTACGCTTTGGCACTCGTTTAGCTCAACGTTGGATCAGATTGCTTTCATTCGTCAATCTGATCCAAAATTTGATTTCATAGCGTTCTATACTCAAGCAATTCCCTTGACCCTAATCACGATCGTACTATTTAGCGTTGCAGCTTGGCTGTTGAGTCAGTCGAATTTTCATCAAGGCAACACAACTGCGCTGATTGGTCTGTTCTTCATTGGTCTTTCTGCGATTACATTGCCTCATGCTGTGATTCGCGATCGCCTGTATTCGATTCAGGTCAGTTGTCCACCTGCCCCATAATCAACCTGAATCCGTACCGTTTGCACACCTGCTTCAACCTGCACTTCAACAATCTGCATCTCACGCTCGGCTGGAATAACACTGACTTGTCCGTTGCGCTCAAACCGAGCCATCTTCACCGTTTTGGGATCGCTTAAGTGGGAGTTGCGACGGAGTGAAGACAGTAATTCAGTCTGACTCATGTGGGCTTTGTCCAGGTTCTGTGTCTGAATTTTGCCGTCTTGAATCAACACGAGCGCATGACCGTTTACAAGTTGATTGAATTGAGGAGATTGCTTGGCAGTAAAAGCGAGGAGTCGATTCATTCCCACCAAGACAAATCCTGCCCCGATCGTTGCCCAGAATGGTCCAGACCCATTAATTGCCCGACTCAGCAGCGAACCAAACGTAATACTCAACACAACATCAAATGCCGAGTATCTGCCACTAAAACGTCGATCTCCAAGCGATCGCATCATGACGATTCCAGCAATAAACATAATGACAGCCCGCAGTGCCATCTGCCAAAACGTCAACTGCTCCGGCTGTGTACCCAATCCTAACGCCCATTGAATTCCTGACCAAAACTCGTGCATAGTATTGTCCTTTTACA
>JADEXW010000894.1 GCA_015206935.1 Pseudanabaenaceae cyanobacterium LEGE 13415
AAGCGCGTTTGTGCGATGAGCAAGGCAAGCTTCGCCGCTTCGTGAATTTCTATGTGAACAGCGAAGATATTCGCTTTCTTGACAATGAAAATACTGCGCTGAAAGATGGCGACGAAGTGAGTATTATCCCAGCGATCGCGGGTGGCTAATTCAGTTTAAAAACTCTTCGCTTAAGACTCCAGGCTATTTGAATAGCTTGGAGTTTTTGAATGGGTATAATTATCAATATTACAGGTGGAAAAATTAATGCAAGACCAACCTTCTCGTCTAGATCGCATCGAAGTCAATTTGGAACGGATGCAACAGCAATTAGATCAAATGCAGCAGCAACAAGACCGAATTCAGCAGCAGCAGGATCGATTTCAGCAGCAACAAGACCGAATTCAGCAGCAGTACGACAATGAACGCCAGCTTATTGCTGAACTCAGAACACGCCAAGAAGTTGAATCGCAGAAAACTGCTAGTCTTCGGGATGCCGCTGAAGCGCTTTTGAGAACAACCGAGTTGCATCAGCGGAACATCGAAATCTTAGCGGATGCAATTCGTCGTCATCGTAGCGATGGACATGGAGCTTAACGAATTAACTCAACTTTGCGGTGCATTCGAGGATCAATCGCTGGTTCTCGATCGCGTAAGGTTGAATCTCCAAAGCTTGCCGAAAAGCCGCGATCGCATCTCGATACTCGCCCAACGCTGCGTAAGATAATCCCAATCCATGTAACGCTCCAAAATGAATGGGATTTAGCTCGATCACTTTTTGACAATCAGAAATCGCTTTTCGATACTGTTGCTGGACAAAATACAGCACTGCCCGTCGATTCCAAGCTTCTGCAAAATCGGGTAACTTTTCAATCAGTTCTGATAGCACCGCTTCTGCTTGACCCGCTTCACCCGATTCTAGAAGTACCTGTGCCCGTTGTAGGCTTTGTAGTCCGGTTACGCCCTTTTGATTGAACCAAATTTGCCATAGAGCTTGAGTTGCATCAGAGCGAACATCTTCGTCAGGATCTTTCAACGCTTCAAGCAGAACTTCGATTTCTTTCATACATAGATGCAACAGGGGTCGAAACTCAGGATAGCAACTATTGCGATCGAGGATCAAACCCGTCGCGCAGTCCATCTCCTAATAAGTTAAATGCAAGCACAATTAAGGTGATAGTGAGTCCTGGAAAAATCGTTGTCCAAGGTGAGGTTAGAGAATATCCACCTCGAAAAGCATCCGCTAACATGGTTCCCAGTTCTGGGGTCGGAGGTTGTGCGCCCAGTCCTAAGAATCCTAATCCTGCTGCTTCGAGAGTGGCAGTTCCTAAAGATAATGAGGCTTGAACAATGATTGGCGCTAGACTTCCAGGCAGAATGTGTTTGATCAGAATCTGTGGAGTGGTTGCACCGATCGCTTTTGCGGCTTGAATGTAATCTTGCTCTCGGAGTGATAGAACTAGACTGCGAGTGAGCCGGATGAAGATCGGGATCTGAACAATGCCAACAGCAAGCATCACGGTTTGCAGACTGTTGAGACGAATTGCAAAAAGAGTGATACCTGCAACACTTACGCGCAAATTTGGATTAGTGGCAACTGTAAGAATTGCGATCGCTAACAAGATCGAAGGAAATGCCAGCAAAATATCAGTAAACCAACGAATTAGTGCATCAATCCATCCGCGAAAATAGCCTGCAATTAAACCGAGAAATAACCCGATCGCGGCTCCAATTCCAACTGAGACTAAGCTAATTAACAAAGAGGTGCGAATTCCATACC
>JADEXW010000895.1 GCA_015206935.1 Pseudanabaenaceae cyanobacterium LEGE 13415
CTAGCAAAGTCGCGAATATATAATTGCAGGAAGCAGTATAAGTCTAAGAACTTTGGGAGGTTAAGAATGCTAACCAGCGTCGAAGGTGTTTATCGTGATGGTCGCATTGAACTTAAAGAAACTCCCAATGATGTACCTGAAGGCACTTCGGTAATCGTAACCTTTGTGAAATCAGGTGATATTGATCTACAGTCTCGTGGAATTGACAGAGAGCAAGCTGAAGCGCTACGCCAGAGCTTATCAACGTTTGCAGACGATTGGAATAGCCCTGAAATGAGCATTTACGACAATTATGACGCAGCCAAAGCCAACCTTTAAGCGGGGCGATGTGGCTCTAGCTCTCTTTCCTAACTCCAATTTGACCTCTGCGAAGACAAGACCTGTATTGATCGTACAAGCAGACAACTTGCAGACTGGACTGCCTCAACTCATTGTCGCAATGGTTACGAGCCAAATGTTTCGAGCAGGACATCCTAGCCGTGTCACTATTTTGCTCAATTCTTCTGAAGGTCAACAGTCAGGCTTGCTAACGGATTCAGTTGTAATGACGGAGAATCTAGCGACGATCGTACTTTCTGCGATCGATCGCGTCATTGGCTCACTTCCGACAGCAGCGATCGACGAAGCTTTAAAACACACTTTGGGATTGTAGCGATCGCAATTAACATAACGAACCAAAACGATGAGCGAAACAATCAATTTCTATCACCTCGATAAGCCTTACGGTTATTTCTCGAACTTTGCCCGTTACTCGATCGACATCCACGGCAAAACCTGGGCAACTTCAGAACATTACTTTCAAGCTCAAAAATTTCCAGGAACCCCGCACGAAGAAGAGATTCGACAAGCCAAAAGCCCACGCGAAGCCGCAGAGATGGGACGCGATCGATCTCGCCCCTTACGCCCAGATTGGGAAGCGGTAAAAGATGATGTCATGCGTGAAGCCCTGTACGCCAAATTTACTCAACATGCAGATCTGAAGGAAAAGCTACTTGCAACAGGCGATGCTGTGTTAGTCGAACATACGCGGAACGATTCTTATTGGGGCGATGGCGGCGATGGTAGTGGACGGAATATGTTAGGGAAATTGTTGATGGAGCTTCGCGGTAGCTTCGCTTCCCAAAGGGAGCGTCTTCGCACTGAGATTGCTGAATCTAAATAGATGATTTCAGTAGAATATAGATGGATTATCGAGATTAAATCTATGACAACGCGACGGCTCCGATACGACAAAGAAGAAATTGTGCGGCGGGGACATGAAATTTATGAAACCCAAGTGCGCGATGCTTTGAGAATGCCGCAAGGATCGCAAGTCGAGGAAAGTAATCGCGGAAAAATTGTTGCCATTGATATCGAAACTGGAGATTTTGAGGTGGCAGAAGATAGCTTGACGGCTTCTGATCAGTTGCTTGTTCGTCATCCTGATGCCCAAATCTTGTTCGTTCGGATCGGACATCGCGCAGTTCATCGGATGGGATACGCTGGAGCGACTGAACTGTAATGATGACCGGAAGAGTAAATGCAAACCGGGAGGCAATTCTTCAGATTGCGATCGTCGGTGACAACAAACGCTTGAGAAGTATCAGAGCAGTGATTGATACAGGATTTACAGGAGATTTAACGTTACCTAGTACTACAGTTGTAGATTTTGGGAACCCTAGAAATGTTGCGAACATTTTGGGGGTGGTGGTCGATGCTGAGTCATCCAGGTGCATTGCTACAAATGAGAACTGAGGTGCAAACATGGCTGAGTG
>JADEXW010000896.1 GCA_015206935.1 Pseudanabaenaceae cyanobacterium LEGE 13415
GTGCAACATTGATAGAACAAGCGCAGAACTCAAACCTCGATAGGATTTCACGAGATTTTTGCGAATGGTTCCAGGAACGAGACTGATCCGCGATCGCCATTTCTCTATACTCTCTTGTAAATTCGGTGCTGGATCAAGTCGAGCGGGCGGCAACTCATACGGTTGACCCGTTTGAATCGGGCGAACACTCGATTGACTTGAGCTAACTTGATGCGCTGCGGTGACGATCGCATTCTCTTGATTCACCAAAATTGCATTGCTGTACTGCCCCATGATTTCGATATAGAGATGCCACAAAGCAGGCTCACCTGGACGATGTGCGAATTGTAAATCGATCGCTCTTTCCCAAGGTGAAACAGGTTGAATATCTACTAATGCGAGTCCACCTAATTGATGTCGCAATTGCTGACTGAATGTAAACGTATCGGGATCGCGTGGAGGCGGATCGCTCATGTGAATTCTGGCGGCTTGAGGATGCCATGAAAGTGCTAGCCAACCGCGTTTTTTCAGTGTTCGGAGGGCTAAGAGAACGGTGAATCGATCGCATTGATAGGCTTGCTCGAATCTTGCTGGGAGCCACTGCGATCGTAATTCCGCACAAATCGCCATCAGCGTTGTGTAATCTACTGGCTGCATCGTTCACCTCGTCTGCTGTTGAAATTGTGCGGCTCAAATCGAGCGGTAGTATAGTCGATAATCATGCAGAACCGTCTGGGATTGTTCCACTAGCTATCGAATGATTTTTTTCTTTCTGACATTCTTACTGCTGCGACTGATTTTCTGGTTTGCAGCGTTTCCCAATCCCGATGAGGCTTACTATTGGCTTTGGGGACAACATCTTGATTGGTCTTACTATGATCATCCGCCATTACAGGCTTGGATTCAGGGAATTTTTACAGGAATTTTTGGTCGATCGACGTTTGCCCTGAGATTGCCAAATTTGTTTAGTAATATCGCTTTCTTTTACACTTACTTTCTCATCTTACGCTATCTGCACAAAGACTCGGAGTTTCGAGCAGCCACGCTCCTTATAATCTCTGCACCTCTCTACTTTATCTTTCTAGCGCTGGCTTGGCATGATCATTTATTGATTACGTTTTCGTTGATTTCTGCTTATTTATTTATTCGCTTTTTGGATGGGTATCTCTCAGATGGACGGGGGAAAACTTGGCGATTGTATGGAAGTGCGATCGCGCTTTCTCTCGCGTTTCTCTCGAAATACAATGCAGTGTTCGTTGCACTTGGGTTTTTTGCCACTTTGATGAGTCACGCTCGGTTGCGATCGTTGTTTCGCGATCGACGATTGTATTTTGGAATTGCGATCGCATTAACTTGTTTGATTCCGATTTTGATTTGGAATGTTTCTAATGACTTTCAATCGTTTCGATATTATGTCGATCGAAGTGTGCAACCAGTTAATCCAGGAATTAAGATCGGTTCGTTTCTCGGATTCACTCTAGTTTCGTTCTTTGTGCTTTCTCCATTTTGCTGGGTTGCCTTTTATCGTTTAATTAAAACTCGCTTACCGATCAATTCAATTTATCCAATTGTGGCATTTTGGATTTTTGCAATTTCTTCGACTTTACTAACAATTATTTCTCTAATCTCAGCAGCATTATATTACTGGAATATTACGGCTTACTTATTATTGTTTCCTTTACTGCCCTTTGTGTTAAAGAAACTAAAACCTCATGTAATTTACGGACTAATCATCTCAGCAATATTAGTGATTCACTATACGGTGTTACCTC
>JADEXW010000897.1 GCA_015206935.1 Pseudanabaenaceae cyanobacterium LEGE 13415
TAATAATGCGGGATCAAAGGGTTTGGTGATAACTGCGATCGCGCCTGAGTCGATGAATTTTTGCTGTTGGGCACCTTGTATCTTAGCAGTTAAAAAGATCACAGGAATTCTGGCAGTCTTGGGGTTTTCCTGAAGCTTTTTTAAGGTCATCACGCCATCCATATCCGGTAGCATCATATCGAGTAGAATTGCATCCGGTTGGTCTGATTCTGCTTTCTGTAAACCCTCTAGTCCGCAGACTGCCACACTCACCTGCATTCCGCCTACCAGTTCTAAGGTTGCTTTAACCACCATTCGGATATCAATTTCATCATCAATCAAGAGAATGTGCGGCATAGTACTTAAACTGGTAGTGTAAAATAAAACGTGCTTCCTACTCCTAGCACACTCTCAACCCAAATCCGTCCTCCGTGTTGCTGAACAATACTTCGACAGATTGCAAGTCCTAGTCCAGTTCCGCCTTGTTGTCTCGAATCAGACGCATCAACCTGTTGAAATCGCTCAAAGATTCGCTCCATCTTGTCTCTGGGAATGCCACGACCTTGATCTTTGACTGCAATCCGAATCTCCTTAAAATGGTGTTCTGCGATGAGTTCGACCGTTCCACCGGAATGAGAGAACTTAATTGCATTGCTCAATAGATTGGTTAGGGTTTGTAAGATGCGATCGTGATCTACAGTCACGGTTACAGATAGCACTCGGCAAATCAGTTGAATGTTCGCTGCATCTGCGCTTCCTTGCATGATGTCGATCGCTTGCTTCATCAACTCTGCTAAATCACAAAGTTGCTGAGAAAGTCCGACTTCTTCAGTGTTCAACCGCTCTAAATCGAGAATGTCATTGATCAATCGGATTAAGCGATCGGTGTTGTTCACTGCAACTTCGAGAAAGGGCAAACTCGCATCCGGTAATGCTCCCAGCTTTCCCATCAGCAACAAACCGAGTGACGCTCGAATCGAGGTCAGTGGAGTCCGCAGCTCATGAGAAACGATCGAAACAAATTCATCTTTCATTCTTTCGACGGCTCGGAGTTCGGTGATGTCTCGAACAATCCAAGATTGTCCAGTAATGTTGCCATTCGATACTCGGACTGGCGAAATCGTGAGAAAAACATCGATCGCTTGTCCATCTTTGCAATGATGAATCGTGCGCCGCTGCTCAGTGATAATGGGACTCACTAATGTATTGATGAATCGCCCAACGGCTTCTGCTCTAGAATAACCATAGGTTTTCTCAGCTCCGCGATTCCAACTGAGAACTATCCCCTCTAAAGTCGTACTAATGATTGCATCATTAGAAGATTCTACGATCGCGGCAAGTTGCTGCAAAGATTCATTGGCAATTTGCAATTCTACGGTGCGCTGTTGCACTAAGACTTCTAATCCTTCATAGGCTTGACGCAAATCCGCTTCCGCTTTCCGTTTAGCGCGGCGGATTTCAGCTTCTCGCAGTTCTCGCTCGATCGCAGGAACTAAGCGGCTCAATCGGTCTTTCAGCAGGTAGTCCTGTGCGCCTGCTCGCATGATGGCAGTCGCAGTCTCTTCTCCCATCACCCCCGAAATCACGATAAACGGAATGTCTAACTGCGTCTTTTGTAGCAGTTCTAACGCTTCTTGCGCTGTAAAATTTGGTAAAACATAGTCAGCGATAATCAGATCCCAGGATTGCTCAATCTGAGCAACACTCAGCGCTTCAAGCGTTGCAACGCGCTCTGAAATCAGTTGATAGCCTGCTTTGCGAAG
>JADEXW010000898.1 GCA_015206935.1 Pseudanabaenaceae cyanobacterium LEGE 13415
TCTCAAGCGCGATCGTGCTGGGAATGCCGCCGCAATCTGGAGAAGGTGCGGAAAATGCTGCGGCTGCCATTGGAACAATTCTTGCGGCTGCAAACTCCAAACAAAACTTTGGATTATTTGAAGTCGGAGGCGGCAACGATGAAGCGGTTTATCCAATTCGTAATCGATTCCGCGAAGTGGGACTGGTTGAAAAGTTCGAGCCGATCAAGATTGAAGCCGAACCGACTGAGACGATTTATCAGCTTTGTGAAGAGTCGGGAACTGACTTAGGACAATGGCTAACGCGCGATCGTACCGTTAAACAGATGAAAGCGCTCGATACCGAACTCGATAAAGCACTGGGTCGCATCAGTGGCGGTTTGTATATCATCACTGCGAAAAAAGGCGATGTTTCTAGCGCGATGTTGGCTTCTTGGGTCGCTCAGGCGAGTTCTGAACCCTTGGGAGTCTCGATCGCGGTTGCAAAAGATCGAGCGATCGAATCTCTGCTGCATGTGGGCGATCGCTTTGTTTTGAATGCGCTTGAAGAAGGCAAATATCAGACCTTGATGAAGCACTTCTTGAAGCGATTTGCACCGGGAGCCGATCGATTCGCAGATGTGGCAACGTATCCGGCAACGAATGGATCACCGATTCTGGCAGAAGCACTGGCGTATATGGAATGCGAAGTGGTGAGCCGGATGGAATGTAGCGATCACTGGATTGTTTACAGTACTGTGACTGCTGGACGAGTTGCGAAAGCGGATGCGCTGACTGCCGTTCACCATCGAAAGGTGGGGAATCACTATTAATTTCTTATGCTGTTTTGAGCGGAGCGCAGCCTCTTAAATTCTCCATCCCTCAGAATTGCTACCCTGTACACACAAGTTGCTTTCGCTTCGGTTGAATCGGCTAATGCCCCCTAAATCCCCCATTTTGGGGGCGAAAGATTTCAGCCGTAACGATCAATTAATTTGCGTGTACGCGGTAGCAGAATGAGGGAATAGTAGGGGGCTTTCCGAATGTGCCAACGCAGCAAAAGCTCCACCCTCAAAACATGCTTCGCCCAGTTTTCATCGCCCTTCACCCCTTGATCCTTTTGTCTTATGCTTCAGACCAAACCTAGAGACGTACAAGTTGCCGAAATCGCCCAAAACACATGGATTCTACGATCGCGCACTTGGGATCGCCTGAAATTTGAGGTCGAATATGCACGACAAAAAGGCACGACCGCAAATAGTTACTTGATTCAGGCAGAAAAGAGCGCCCTGATCGATCCGCCCGGTGGCTCGTTCACAGATATTTTCATCAAAGAACTCCACGATCACCAATATTTTCAAAAGCTCGATTACGTGATTCTCGGTCACGTCAACTCCAACCGCATTGAGACGATTAAGCGACTCTTGGAAATCGCGCCACAAATTACGATCGTGTGTTCTCGTCCTGCTGCAAACACGCTCAAAGCCGCTTTTCCGAATCGATCGCTCAATATCAACGCGGTTCGGGGTGAAGAGATCTTAGATTTAGGCAAAGGTCACGAGTTACAGTTTGCTTTCATTCCCACACCGCGCTGGGTGGATGGACTTTGTACGTATGATCCAGCAACGCGCATTCTCTACACCGATAAGCTGTTCGGCGCTCATGTTTGCGACGATGCCATTTTCGATGAGAACTGGAAACAGCTTGACGACGATCGACATTATTATTTTGATTGTCTCCATGCGGCTCAGTCCAAACAAGTCGAAGATGCGATCGATAAAC
>JADEXW010000019.1 GCA_015206935.1 Pseudanabaenaceae cyanobacterium LEGE 13415
GTTCTAGGTCAAGCCAGTGTTCCTGTCGCCCGTCGAATTGTCGATGCTCTTCCCAATGCAACTTTGTATGGATTAGAGCATCGAACGTTTGGAGTCGATCGTACTTTCACTCAGTTCGGGGAAACCGTTCGAGAACTCTTTAGTCAAGGAACTGCGATCGTCGGAATTTGTGCGGCAGGGATTCTGATTCGTACTGTTGCACCCTTGTTGAACAATAAATGGAAAGAACCTGCGGTCATTGCGATCGCAGAAGATGGAAGTGCTGTTGTTCCCCTACTCGGTGGATTGCAGGGCGTGAATGATCTTGCGCGTGAGATTGCAACCGTGTTAGAGACGATTCCTGCAATTACAACAACTGGAGACATTCGATTTCGGACTGCTTTACTCTCGCCGCCGAATGGATATCGATTAGTGAATCCTGATGATGCTAAAACGTTTCTAGCAGACTTGCTTGCGGGTGCAACGGTCAGTATTGAAGGATCTGCGCCTTGGCTCGAAAACAGTCAATTACCGATCGCTGAAGATGCAAAACTAACCATCAAAATTACAGATCAGCCCCTTGAAGGTCGTGCAGATTGTTTAGTCTATCAAACAACTTTAATTCAGCGACTTGCAATCATTGGAACAGGGCCTGGATCAGCGGAATGGATGTCACCGCAAGTCAGAGACGTTTTACGATCGTCCACCGATTGGATCGGCTATCAAACTTACTTGAACTTAGTTGAACCCCTTCGCACCACGCAGCAACTTCATGTGTTTGATAATCGAGAAGAACTCGATCGAGCCGCATTCGCTCTAAATTTAGCCGCTGAGGGGCGGTCAGTTGTAATGGTATCTTCGGGTGATCCAGGGATTTATGCGATGGCAGCGGCGGTATTTGAAGTCTTAGAGCGCGACAATAAACCAGAATGGAATACGATCGACATTCAAGTTTGTCCTGGAATTTCAGCGATGCAAGCGGCGGCGGCTCAAGTGGGCGCACCGTTGGGACATGATTTTTGTGCGATTTCACTTTCGGACATTCTCAAACCTTGGGAAGTGATTGTCGATCGCATTTGTGCAGCGGCTCAAGCAGACTTCGCGATCGCGTTTTATAATCCAATCTCTAAAACTCGCACCTGGCAATTAGAAAAAGCAAAACAATTGTTGTTGAACTATCGCGCTCCGGATACACCGATTGTTCTCGCTCGAAATCTCGGTAGATCGGGACAACAGACACAGGTGAAGCGATTGGGGGATTTATCGATCGACGATGCTGATATGAGAACGGTGATTCTGATTGGATCGAGTAAAACGCGATCGATTCCGCGATCGGATGGCGGTGTTTGGGTCTATACACCCCGTCGTTATGATTGATGTTTAACCTCTAATCCTAGGAATTCACCTCGCTATGTCTGCAAGAGATATTTTTCATGAGGCAGTCAAGGCATCTCTTGAGAATGATGGCTGGACAATTACACACGACCCGTTAACGCTGGATTTAGCAGATGGGCAACTCCAGATTGATTTAGGAGCGGAGCGACTACTTGCAGCTCAACGGCAGAACAAGCAAATTGCAGTCGAGGTGAAAAGTTTTACTGCTCCTTCAGCCACTTCAGAGTTTCACACTGCATTAGGACAGTTCTTGAACTATCGAATTGTGCTGAAACTGAAAGACCCTGAACGAGTTCTCTATCTGGCGGTTCCCCTTGAAATCTATGAAGCTTTTTTCCTCAGACAACTTCCACAGCTTAGTATTGAGGAATATCAAGTTAAATTAATTATCTTTGATCCAGAACAAAGGATGATTGTGCGATGGCAGACTTAGAAAATAACCGACAAATTGTGAGACAAGTGCTATCTCGTTATGCTGGAATCCAGCCCGCTTATGGAGAAATCGAGCGGGAAGTTATTTTCGATTCTGAACACGATCGCTATCAAGTGGTCAATGTAGGCTGGGAAAATCGACGACGAATTTATGGTTGCCTCATTCATGTCGATATTAAGGATGACAAAATTTGGGTGCAGTACGATGGGACGGAAATGGGCATTGCGAATGAGTTAGTCGAGTTGGGTATCTCTAAGCAGAATATCGTTTTAGCTTACCAATCCTCTTATATGAGGCAATTTACTGAATTTGCGGTTAGCTAAAATCGTAAAAATGCTTCTGAGTGTGTTGCACAAATCACGTTTATTGGAGAACTGGTAATGCAAGCAAATGATTCATTCCGAACAGCGATGAATCGAGTTGTGAATATGCCCTACGATCGAGCGTTGTGCGATCGTGTAAGACAACAAGGATTCAGCGTGGTCAACGTTATGTGGGAAGACACCGCCCGGACTCCTGGATCAGTTTGGGGCGCAAACATCAGCGACATGACGCTACAAGTTCAATACCTCGATCGACCAGACAAAACAGAACTCCTTCCTGTGATTCGTTATCCAAATTTTACCGACAAAACTGGAGACATTCCTCTAGAATTGGTAAACCTCAAAGTTGGAAATGAGAAAGAAGCAGAACTTCAAACGGTAACATTGCGGGACTATCTCATTCATCTAGAACAGCACATCAGCTATCCAGAGAAGTTCCACACAGAGAATCAATCTCTGATTACCGAGAAGGATACACATATTTTAGTCAGTGCCCAAGCCTGTTTTTTACCAATTCCGCAACAAGGTAAATGCTCTTTCAATCCAGTGCTATTTAACTATCAATCACGTAAAGATAGTCCAGCAGTGCTAGCAATTTTAATCTCTACAGAAGGAACAAGTGCGACGGTGATTGATAATGATCACGATCGAACTTCTTGGGGACAAACTCTCTACTTCAACAACAACGGACAGAAAACCTGTCTTACTGGAGAGCGATTAAGCGATTACAAAGAAAATCAAGCGCAAGCGATCGCACAACAACACAATATTTCTCTTGAAGAAGCGCGATCGCAAGTTACTGTCGCTCAAGATGTAAATATGGTTATGGTGGTGCAAGTGCCGCTCAAGCATAAACAACTGGACTATCCTGCATATGCTCTATCCGCAGGTACAAGCATTTTCAATTGCGACTATGATTACCGTCCTTGCGCTCAGGGACGAAGTGACATGGAAGATGCAGTAATCGGACATGGTGAAGATCAAGGAGAGCATCTCGAATTGGGTGGACACAAGCTTGAACGAGACGATCGCTATCCAATTCGCGTGACGGTGCAATTCTACAAAGCGACGAGCAACGGCATTGTAGACGACAAAGACTTAGAGAATATTCGGAACTGCATTGAAGCAGCTTACAACAGTGCTGACTATATTGGTTCGCTAGTGGTTGGCACTTTGGAAAAAGGTCAATTAGGATTGGGTGAAGCTCGTCCGACGCAACCTGCTTCTTCTACTGAAGCAGTTCTCTCGCCTCCCAAAGATTTTTTGGAGGTGGTGAATCCGTTTGCACCCCATCATCAGCCGAAAGCGATCGACCCATAAATCAGTCTGCCATCGCAAAAATCTGATAGGAACTTAGCATCATAGTCATCTGCCCAATTTGTACTGACAACTTCAATCATCATAGGGGAAGGAACATAAGCCGCAGCAGACATCGAACTCTGTCGCATTCTCTCCCATTCTGCTCTTGCAAATACAACAATGTCTGCTTTGCGGCTTTCTTCACGTCCTGTACTTGGATTGTTTCCTAATCGAATTTGCTTGGATTGGCGAGGAACATAGGGGCAATCTTGCTCAACACAATGATGATCCAAATAGGCACAAAGCCGCTGAATCAAATCTTCGTGCTTTGCAGTTGGCTCAGTAAGGGGCATCGGAAATCCGTTTCTTAGTTCAAAGCTTCTGCCTGTTTCGTCATCCCAAGCAAGAAATGCTTCAAACGTTAGCGGTTCAGCTCTAGTGACAAACATCACTTTCCTATGACGGTGGAACATTACCCCCAGTATAAGGCTTTGGCTGAACGTGCAATCTAGGTACGATCGCATCATACAGTCGATTTGCGATCGCTCCATTTGCACTATCGGTCAAGTGAATTGCATCTTGGAACACTTCGCCCTGAGTCGCATTGACGGTTTCTGTTAGATTCAAAGTCGAAGTTCCGGGAGTATCGCGCTTCACTTGTTCGATCGCACTTTGTAGCTTGCCGTAGCCTGATTTGATCTGGTCTGGATAACGAGATCCTAATTGCTGAAGAATCTCTTTTTCTCGTCCAGCAGGCTTTGAAGCGCGTAAAGACACTTCAGGCTGAAGTGCAACAAATAATGGAATTTTAGAGGCGGAGGCAAGTCGTGACACTTGATGAACATTTTGACGATAGCGATCGACTCTTCGGTCTAGCTCTTGGTTATCTGTGGTTAACCGATCTTGAACGGGTGTGTCGGTGGGCGGAATTAGTTGCTTAAACGCCATATGGGGACGAAATACTAAGTATTCAATTCCTTTTACTAGATAAAACTGATGAAAGAAATCGTTTAACTGATTGCCCCAGCTTGTCATCAAATGGCGCGGCGCACTTTCCATCAAAGATTCAACTTCTGGAACATCAACCCCTTCACTTGCACTCGGTAGCAACAGATCAGAATAGCCATTCATTAGCACGATCGCATCTGGCTTATACGGCAAAACTTCAAATGCTAATTTCGCCAATTCATTACCAGACGCATATCCCGGAACCGCCGCATTAATCACTCGATAGCGTGCTTCTCGAATTCGAGGTGGCAACTTCAACGCTTTCTCTAACTCATCTGCAAAGTACGGTAATGTATCCGGACGGAACTTTGCAGGAGTTGCTTTTTGAGCGGCAACTTGCTGATTTAATCGGGCTTCAAGTTGAGCCGCGATCGTATTTTGATTGTTAGAACTAAGCTGTCCGAATGCGGCTGATCCACCCAATACAAAAATCCGGACTTCATCTTTCGGTTTATCCACGCTAATCGGCTGATCAGCTCGGAATCCTTGCTCATTAATCTTCCAGACCGGACTTTGTTGATTGCTCATCAAGCGATATCCCAGCATCGGACTGCGTTTTGCGGTCAACTGTCCGTGATCTGGAAGTCCATCAAACGCATTTCCTTTTTGATCCAGAAATCTCAATCGGTAAGCAGTAACATTGAGCGGCTCGCCTTGAAACGCATTCAATTCAGCCGTTTTGCCTGTGACACCGACTGCCAGACGCGCCAACAGTTCTAGCCCAATTAACACGAGCGGAACAGAGAGAACAATCCATCGTTTCGGCAATGCCTTTTTCTTCTGATACAGCGAGCGGCTAGACCAGGAGGACTTGCGGCTAGACCTAAAAAACATTCACAGTTTCCTCTTTTACGATCGCAGTTAGGGGATGCAAAATCTGTACTAAACCTGATAAATGCAGTTGATCGAACATTCAAAGACTCAAGTTTGCTCGATCGCACCTGATGATTTTTCAATACTTCGGGACAGAATTAAGATGATGAATCTGCCGAGTTTTGAAATATCGGTTTCAAATCTTACTACCATACCGTATAACGAAACCGTTTTTTCTGACATTTCGCAACATTTGGATTGTCTTTATTTTGTCTATTTGTCTAATTGATTGAGAAATTTGGCAATCTGACGACAACAAACCACTCTGATACAGTTAAAGTAGTCTGTCTGAGTGTTGTTTATGTCGGATTACACGCCGCAAATTCGGGAATTGATGCGATCGCGCAATCTCAAATCGTTCCGAGAATTACGCGAGCGAATAGGCATTTCTGAGAAACAATTGCTCAAACTGCGACGGGGAGAACTTCAACAATTAAAGCTAGAAACACTGATTCAATTTGCAGCAGGTTTAGGAATTTCTTTGGCGGATCTGCTTGCACTGTTCGATTTAGTTCCAGCAATTCAAAAAGAATACGATCGACTACAAATCCAATTCACAGCACAACGCGAAACCTTATTACAAGAGTTCCAACAATCGAGCTTACAAACTCTAGAACCGTGGTTAATTCAGTGGTCTGCGGCGGCATATGCGGCTCAACAAAATCCCCAAGCGCCAGCCGTTAAACTATTACCGTTAGTGCGTCCGATCGAGCAATTATTACAACAATGGGGAATTGAACAAACTGCGATCGTCGGTTCTGAGATTCCTTATGATCCTCAACAGCATCAATTAATGGGCGGATCAGCAGAACCGGGTGATTTAGTGCGAGTTCGGTATGCGGGATATCGACAATACGATCGACTGTTGTACCGCGCTAAAGTTAGCCCATCTTGATTTTATTAGTGCAAACATATTAATATTGTTCAGCGGTAATTAGGAGTCGCAGCCTCATGATTCTACAAACCGAAACAAAGCGCAAATGCACCCCAGAAGAGTATTTAGAAGCTGAGGTGCAGTCTGATGAGCGTCACGAATATAACGACGGTGAGATTCTTTTAATGACAGGCGGACTTCCCAATCACAACAAAATTGCAGGTGCTTTTTACGCTGCCCTGCGCTATGCACTAAAGCGACAGCCCTACGAAACCTTCATGGCAGATCAGCGCCTTTGGATTCCCGAAAAAAAGATTTATACCTATCCAGATGTAATGATATTGACGAAACCGCTTCAATATCAAGAAGGTCGCCGTGACATTTTGATCAATCCACTATTAATTGCAGAAGTATTGTCGAAGTCTACTCAAAACTATGACAGAGCAGGCAAATTCAGTGCTTACCGAAGTATTCCATCCTTTCAGGAATACCTATTAATTGATCAGTACTCCATTCATGTGGAACATTACACGAAAGATGGAGAGCGCTGGATTTTGGTTGATTACGAGGACAAGAATGCAGAAATTACGCTCTCTTCTGTACCTTGTCGAATTCTAGTTGCGGATCTTTACGATGACATCGACTTTGCCGAATCGTCAGCCGAGAAGAATGATCAAATTTAAAACGCTCTCAAGATAGAATTCGCGATTTCTGCGTTCCCACCTTTGACTGATGCCGCTCTTTTAGAAATTTGGTGAACTCGTAGAGGAAACCCAAAAGGTAAAGAGTGATTGTCATGCGTAAAATCAATATCGGTTTATCTGATGAACAGCGCCAGGGTGTCTGCGAAATGCTGAATCGCGACTTGGCAGACGAAAATTTGCTTTTGATTAAAACGAAAAAATATCACTGGGATGTGACCGGTCCTGAGTTTCGCTCTTTGCACCAAATCTGGGAAGAGCAATATACTATTTTGAACGAAGCGATCGATGCAATTGCAGAGCGCGTTCGTCAATTAGGCAAATATCCGATCGGAACCGCTGCGGGATTCGTTGAATACTCCTCGATCAAAGAACACACGGGCGAAGTTCCTCCTTCGTCGGAAATGGTAGAAAACCTGGTTGAAGACCACGAATTGATCATCCGCAATCTGCGCGAACACATCGATCGTTGTTCGGACGAGTTCCATGATGAAGGAACCGCTGACTTCCTCACCGGAATGATGGAGCAGCACGAAGAAATGGCATGGATGCTGCGATCGTTCCTCCAAGGCTCACGAGTTGAATCGGATGGAAAAACCCCCGGCGAAGTCAAATTCCCCGCAGGTGTTGCGAACTAATTGCGATCGACCTTTAATTGATAGCAGTCCTAACTGAGTCGTGAAATGCAAAGTTAGTTGTGCCCCCTAGCCCCCAAGTTTGGGGGAACAAGAGTCTTAGCCCCCAGAATTGGGGGTTTGGGGGCGTTCCCGAATCCTACAACTCAAATCGGATCGCTATCGTTTGATGCCCGGAGCCTCTACAACTCCGGGCATTTTGCTATCCAATATCACATTCGACTTCGACTGGAGCAGTCGGCAACACCAATGGCTGATTGAAATGCACCATTGTCGTCGTCTGATTCACCTCAAATCCAATCCGCTTATAAAACTCTTGCTGATTGGTGGTCATCAAATACAACCGCTCTACTTTAGAAACTTGCGGATGACTCAAAACCGTTTGAACTAATTTACGTCCGAGTCCAGCCCCTTGAAAATCCGGGTGTACCACCACATCCCAAATCGTAGCGCGGTAAACTCCATCCGATGTTGCACGAGCAAACCCAATCAGTCGATCGCCATCCCAAGCCGAAATCACCGGATCACTATTTTTAATCGCGATCGCTAAATCCTCGACTTTCCGGTCGCTTGCCCAGAATGCCGCAACTTGAAATAACGCTTGCAGTTGAACCAAATCGATTTGACTTTTCCGATCGCAAAGTTGAACGTGACTACAATCCATCCTGATGTCCCAAAAAGTGCGTGAAACTTTGTTGTATCCAAAATTGATTTTGATATCCGTTGCGAATGTATCACTTTGGCTTTAGAAAGTTTTCGATCCAAAGAAACAAAATTGCTCGATCGTGAGTCTGTGCCCACGAGTGCCGTATTATCAAAATCGGATTAGTTCAACCGGATTCAACGTGAGCCATATGCCCAAGTCTGTTCCGCCCAAACCTCGTCGAATTCGGAGACGCTCCCCCGTCATCTTAATTGGAATTTTATTGATTTGGAGTTTAATTCTAGGGTGGGGATTGGCTCAAGCCGTGGAACCTCCCACACCGACAACTGAGATTGGTACGGTTGATGTGGTGTCTGGCAATCTGAAATTAGGTCAGCAAGCTTATCTAGAGAACTGCGCCACTTGTCATATCGGCATTCCGCCTGCTGCGTTTCCGACTCAAACCTGGCGTGATTTGCTCAGAGATCCCCAACATTACGGCGCAACGTTAACTCCACTGCAAGATCCGGCTCGACTGCTCGTTTGGACATATTTGAGAACATTTTCCCGTCAAGTGGTTGAAGGAGAGCGAATTCCCTTCCGATTTGGCGAATCCAAGGCGTTCAAGATTCTGCATCCGAAAGTTGAACTCACTCGATCGATTCCCTTATCTAGCTGTGTGAGTTGCCACCCTGGAGCGAATCAGTACAATTTCCGCAAGCTCACCGCTGAATGGGAAAATTCACCTTGATTGAATCTACAATCATCATGCTACTTTGAGTAGTAGAAGTGGTAGTAAAAAGTAAAGAATTCGCCCAATGAAAGTCTCGATTTCTTTGTCTGACGATTTAATTGCTTATATCGATCGCCACGTTGAGAATCGCAGTCAATTGATTGAAGCTCTTCTACAGAGTTGGCGAAAACAGCAAGAACAGCAAAAATTAGTCGATGCTGCTCTCGCTTTGGATGATTTGGAATGGAATGAAGAATGGGAACAAGCAGCGATTACGGACTTGGAAATCTCTGGCTCATAAGATTCGATCCCTCGATCGGAAGCGAAATTCGCAAAACTCGCCCAGGTCTAATTATCTCTGCAACCGATTTCAATCAGCGAAGCCGAGTGACAGTCTTACCGATTACTTCTGCAACTCCGAACGCGAAAATGCTTCCAGTCATGATCGCGATCGAGCCTTCTGAAATCAATGGGCTTGATACTCCAAGCCATGTCGTTTGTATTGACCCTGCGACCTTTGATAAAAAGCGCTTGATCCGGCGATTGGGACAATTAGAAGCAGAGCAAATCAGCCAAATCAAGCGAATTCTAACGGCTTATCTCGATTTAGAATCTCCTTAATTCCTCTGTTCGGCTTTCCCCCGATGCTATGCCCGTTCAGGTTTCGTTTCGAGTGATAGGATTGGAATACTTAATGGGATCGAAACAAATCTGTACCTTAGTGCCGTTTGTTCGATCGCGCATCACACCCACATTCAGAAGCTCTGATTTTCCCCTCTCATGCTTAAATCTCTCCTGGGCGATCCCAATCAACGCAAGCTCAAAAAATATAAACCGCTGGTCAATGACATCAATCTACTCGAAGAAGAGATTGAGCCGCTTTCAGATGACCAACTGAGAGCAAAGACCGCTGAATTTAGAGAGCGACTCGCCAAGGCGAAAAATCGAGACGAAGAGAAGCAAATTCTGGATGATATTTTGCCAGAAGCCTTTGCAGTGGTACGGGAAGCTGGAAAGCGAGTCCTTGGAATGCGTCACTTCGATGTGCAGTTGATCGGGGGTATGGTGCTGCACGATGGACAAATTGCTGAGATGAAAACGGGGGAAGGAAAAACCCTAGTTTCGACTTTGCCTGCCTATTTGAATGCGCTGTCTGGGAAAGGGGTTCACGTCGTGACGGTGAACGATTACCTAGCAAAGCGCGACGCGGAATGGATGGGACAAGTTCACCGCTTTTTGGGTCTGAGCGTCGGACTGATTCAGCAAAACATGAGTCCGATCGAGCGTCAGAAAAACTATGCGTGTGACATTACCTACGCGACCAATAGTGAACTTGGATTCGATTATTTGCGGGACAATATGGCGACTTCGATGGAAGAAGTTGTACAGCGCCCGTTTAATTATTGTGTAATTGACGAGGTGGATTCGGTCTTGATCGATGAAGCTCGGACTCCGTTGATTATTTCTGGTCAGGTTGAACGTCCGACTGAGAAGTATATGCAGGCGGCAGCGGTGGCGCGTGCGCTGAAGCGTGATGATCACTATGAAGTTGATGAGAAACAGCGGAATATTTTGCTGACCGATGAAGGCTTTATTGCAGCGGAACAGCTTTTGGGCGTTGCGGACTTGTTTGACCCAAACGATCCTTGGGCGCATTATGTGTTCAACGCGATTAAGGCGAAAGAACTGTTTATCAATGATGTGAATTACATTGTGAGAAACGGCGAAATCGTAATCGTGGATGAATTCACGGGACGAGTGATGCCGGGTCGTCGTTGGAGCGATGGACTGCACCAAGCGATCGAAGCAAAAGAAGGAGTCGAAATCCAAAACGAGACTCAAACGCTGGCAACAATCACGTACCAAAACTTCTTCCTGCTTTATCCAAAACTGGCAGGGATGACCGGAACCGCGAAGACTGAAGAAGCGGAACTTGAGAAGATTTATAAGCTTGAAGTAACGCTCGTTCCGACCAATCAGCCCCGTCGTCGGATCGATTTATCGGATGTGGTTTACAAAACCGAAGCAGGCGACTTAGGAACGTTTGCGCGGGAATGTGCCGAGAAATCAGCACAAGGTCGTCCGGTTCTCGTTTGGGTGATGAACCTCGAAGCATTGAGCAATCTCTCTCAATTGCTAGAGTCACAGGAACTAGCGCATAATCTTTGTCCGGGTCTGCCTCAAAGCACTGAACAAGCCAGAGAAATTGTCCGGCAAGCGAAACATCCTGGAATGATCACGCTGACGAATAGTTATGAAGTCTACCGGATGATTCGTCAAGGTGTCCCCGAAGGCGAAAACGGACTGTATGTTCTGGGTGTCACTGGAAAATGGGCAGCGATCGCACAAGAATGTGAGGAGATGCACCGTACAGGTCGTCCGGTTCTAGTTGGAACCACGAGCGTTGAGAAATCTGAATTGCTCTCTCAATTGCTGCAAGAGTTGGATGTGCCTCACAACTTGCTGAATGCGAAACCAGAGAACGTAGAGCGGGAATCTGAGATTATTGCTCAAGCAGGTCGGTTAGGAAAAGTGACGATCGCGACCAACATGGCAGGACGTGGAACCGACATTATTCTAGGTGGAAACTCTGACTACATGGCGCGTTTGAAGATTCGCGAGTACTTCATGCCCCGCATTGTTGCCCCTGAAGAGGACGACGATTTTTCGGGTATGGGCTTCGGTGATTCGCGCGACGGTGGACAAGGATTTGCACCGGGACGCAAGATCAAAACCTGGAAAGCAAAATCGGATATTTACCCGACTGAACTTTCTGCCGAAACTGAACAAGCGTTGAAAGATGCCGTTCATATCGCAGTTCAACATTATGGTGAGCGCAGTTTGCCAGAGTTGGAAGCAGAAGACAAGATCGCAACCGCAGCCGAGAAAGCACCGACAGAAGATCCGGTGATTCAAAAACTGCGTGCCGTCTACAAGATGATTCGCAAAGAATATGATGCGTTTACCGATCGAGAACATTCAGAAGTCGTCCAACTCGGTGGATTGCACGTCATTGGTACAGAGCGTCACGAATCGCGGCGGATCGATAACCAGCTACGTGGACGGGCTGGACGACAAGGCGACCCTGGATCGACCAAGTTCTTCTTGAGCTTGCAAGATAACTTGCTGCGGATCTTCGGCGGCGATCGAGTGGCAGGAATGATGAATGCGTTCCGAGTCGAAGAAGATATGCCGATCGAATCGAAAATGTTGACTCGATCGCTCGAAGGCGCACAGAAGAAAGTCGAAACCTATTACTACGACATTCGGAAACAAGTGTTTGAGTATGACGAAGTGATGAACAATCAGCGTCGTGCGATTTATGCCGAACGTCGTCGGGTGTTGGAAGGGATGGATCTCAAAGAGAAAGTGATCGAATACGCCGAACGGACAATGGATGACATTGTTGAAGCGTATATCAATCCTGAACTGCCACCGGAAGAATGGGAACTCGATAAGCTTCTGAGCAAGGTGAAAGAGTTTGTGTATCTGCTAAACGATCTTGAAGCCAATGATTTGGAAGATATGACGTTTAGCGAGATCAAAGCGTTCTTGCATGAACAAGCTCGGATTGCTTATGACCTGAAAGAAGCGGAAGTGGATTCAGTTTCACCCGGTCTGATGCGTCAGGCGGAACGGTTCTTTATTCTGAATCGGATTGATACGTTGTGGCGCGAACACTTGCAATCGATGGATGGATTGCGTGAGTCGGTTGGATTGCGCGGTTATGGTCAGAAAGATCCGCTGATCGAGTACAAGAGCGAGGGTTATGAATTGTTCTTGGAAATGATGATCAACATTCGTCGGGATGTGGTGTATTCGCTGTTCCAATTCCAACCGCAACAACAGCAACCACAGGTTGAAGTCGAAGTGGTTTAGGTTTGGGATGAAATGAAAAAGACGATCGCACTTTATATACGATCGTCTTTTTTTGGCTTCGTTTTGTCTCTTAAATCCGAGAGTCCTACTGTGTATGCACAAATTGTTTTCGCTTCGGTTAGAGCGGCTAATGCCCCCTAAATCCCCCAATTCTGGGGGACTTTGAAGGGTGAAAGCGCTTTGGAATTGGAGAAATTCCTCTTACTCTTAGTCCCCCAAATTTGGGGGATTTAGGGGGCACGATCTGACCACAACGAAGCGCAAAAGACTTGTGTACACACAGTAACAATTCACCATTCTGGAGGACTTTGAAACGAAGAATGATCCTTATGCACGAACTGAACTGGGTAGGACTTTGCTGAGAATGACATACAGCACTGCGGCAGCGATTACACCATTGATCGGAGCAATTCCAATGCCTGCGGAACCAGAGAAAAATGCGATCGAGGCTGCCACTACATAAGAAACCACACCTGCCCAATTGAATGCAGGCAGTGGATCATCCAATGAAGGGAACTGTCCGTGTTGGTGGAACCAGAAATCAGCCATGATAATGCCACCGACTGGAGGGATCACTGTTCCGAGAAAGATTAAGAACGGAATCATATTGCCATAGATGCCGCCCAGTGCGAGAACAAGCGCGAAAGTTGCTCCACCTAAGACAAAAGCCGTTCGTTTTGAGGTGCGGAAAAAGTTACTCCCTGCGATCGAGAACGCATAAATCGTATTGTCTTGTGTTGTCCAAACATTCAGAATCAATAGAATCAATCCGCCCAAGAGCAATCCTTGTCTTGCCATTGCTTCAATCAGGTCATTTGTGCCGTACACCAAGGTACAAAATGCACCAGAGAAGACGAGCAATCCATTGATGAACAGAAAAGCGCATAAAGTACTCCAGACTGCATTCTTAGTCGAATCTGCATATCGGCTCCAGTTCGTTGCTTGAGTTCCACCGGAGATAAATGTGCCGATCACAACGCCGATCGCTTCACCGATTCCAATTGTTTTTTGAGGCTCGATCGCGAATAAATTGCCTGCATCTCGGAACCCGATCGATAAGCTCAAGGCAATCAGAATTAACATTGCTGGAACTGCTAATCGGCTCAACCAATCCATTGCGGTATAGCCCATGTAAGCCGTGACACAAAACGCATATGTGAAGAAAACGATGCCAAACCATTCCCAAGATTCGGGCAGGTTCAACAACTTCAACAGAGCATCAGCAATAAACGCATTTGTTACCGCGTACCAGCCAATCTGTGTAAAGCCTAGGACAAAATCTACCCAGCGCGATCCAATTGCACCAAAGCTAAATCGCGCCATCAGCACTGTACTCAATCCACTTTTTGCAGCAATATAAGCCAGTGCCGCACAGTATGAACCTAACGCTAAATTACCAATCACCAGCACCCAGAGCATATCTGCAAACCGCAGTGATGATCCGAGTGTTCCCCCTGCAATTAATGTCGTTGAAGTTAGAGCAAACCCCATTAACAAGGGAGCTAATGACCAGATTGGACGACGATCGGACATCGGAACAGCAGACAGCGGATAGTCCTGATTCGCTTGAGATGAATCAGAGACTTGTGGTTCCCCAATCAGACTCATAAGAAATCGCCTAGTAGAAATTTCTGGTATTGTCCAATAATGAAGTGAGTCTAAAGGTATTGCAAGCTACGTTAGGGCGCATCTATAGTGCAATTGATCTGAATTTCTGATGCCTTGGCGAATTGAATTCGATGGGCGTTCAAGTAAGAGATCGACATCCAATCGTTTTCCATCTCTGAATCATGACTTTTGAACTGACTGTTGCTGATATGGCGTGTTCTGCTTGCGCCACCACGATTACCGAAGCGGTTAAAGCGATCGATTCATCTGCGATCGTTCAAGCTGACCCTAAAACGAAGCTCGTCAAAATCGAAACCGCAGAATCTGAAACCGCTGTAAAAAGTGCTATCACCGAGGCGGGATATACGATCGCGTAATCCCAATGTATGTAAAGATAGTGGGAGTTTGAAACCGACTCCCACTATGACTTCTCCAATTCTTGAAGTTCAAGACGTTCACGCAGGTTACGTCAAAGACCTAGACATTTTGCAGGGCGCGAACCTGCGAGTTTATCCGGGTGAACTTGTGGCGATTATTGGACCGAATGGAGCTGGAAAATCAACGCTGGCAAAAACGGTCTTTGGATTGTTGAAGCCACATACGGGAAGCATTCAATTTAATGGGCAAGAGATTGCTGGACTGCGATCGGATCAAATTGTCCAGCGTGGAATGTCCTATGTACCGCAGATTGCGAATGTGTTTCCATCTTTATCGATCGAAGAAAATCTAGAGATGGGCGCATATGTTCGAGATGTGCCGCTTCAACCGCTTAAAGATGAAATTTACCAACGGTTTCCCAGACTCGCAGAACGCCGCAAACAACGAGCAGGAACGCTTTCAGGCGGAGAACGGCAAATGTTAGCAATGGGAAAAGCTTTGATGCTGAAGCCCTCATTGCTGTTACTGGATGAACCTTCAGCGGCATTGTCTCCGATCTTAGTAAACAGTGTGTTTGAGCAAATTCGACAAATTAATCGTGATGGAACTGCGATCGTATTAGTCGAACAGAATGCCAAAAAAGCGTTAGAAATGGCAGATCGGGGTTATGTACTTGAATCAGGACGCGATCGATTTGAGGGGATCGGATCAGAGTTATTAAACAATCCTAAAGTTGCAGAATTGTACTTAGGTGCAGGTCGGTCACATTAGAGTGCAATCAACTTGCTTCGGTTAAATCGGCTAATGCCCCCTAAATCCCCCAAATTTGGGGGATTTGGGGGGCACAATTCGACCAAAACGCAGCAAAACACGATCGACATTAAAAAAGGTTGCAAAAAGTGGAAGAAATCAACCTTCCCGAACAGTTAGCGTTACGTTTAGAGAATCGCTCACTCGTTTTTCATGAGAAACCATGAATAATATGCAACGGTATCGCTTAACTTGTACGCTGTCATTCGGCGATATTTATGGTCAGATCATCGTCTGGCTCATTGTAATTTTCGTCTCACTTGCGGCTGCGATGGCAATGATGGGCGCAAGTCGTCCCGTTTACGCACTCGCTACCGTCGGGCTGATCCTGGTGTTATCCCTTCCCTTCCTGCTCTTCGCCTTCGTCACCACCCTGTTAAATCACATCGAAATCACCGAGGTTGATTCCGTTAAAGAAACGCGATCGAATCCAACACCCTCGGTTCCGCGTCAAACCGCTCAAGCCTAAAGAATCGCGATCGCGGGAGATTGACAACCATTCAATGCTTCATCTCCCGCTCAACTGCTCCTTTTTTACAACTTTGCGCTATCGTTGAATCTGCTAACTTTGTCTTAGCTGTTCAACCCTGCGAAAAATTGTGAGGTAATCCCGTGAGCGAAATGCGGAAAAATCGTTGGCTACTCAATCTCGTGCTAATCGTGGCAACAGTCGGCTTGCTCGGTGTCACGATGTTGCCGTTGATTACCTCTGCGATCGGAAGCAACTCTCAAGCGGCAAAACCAAGTCCTAGCCCCTCTGGGACTGCCACTCCCCAGAAAGCAGACATCGAAGCACGGGCACGCGGCTACGAAGAAGTTCTCAAACGCGAACCCGAAAACACAACCGCACTCCGAGGATTGCTCGAAGCGAGATTGCAACTCAATGACGTGAAGGGCGTGATCGATCCGCTGGAGAAGTTAGCGAAGCTGAATCCAAATCAAACGGAGTATGGTGTTCTGTTAGCTCAGGCAAAACAGCAGTTGAATGATCCAGAAGGAGCAGCAGAAGCTTATCGATCGATTCTTCAATCTAAGCCCGGTGATTTGAATGCGCTGGCGGGATTGTCAGATTTATTGATTAAACAGAAGCGACCTGAAGCCGCGATCGGGCTTTTACAAGACACGATCAAGCAAGCTCCCACTGCAAATAAAACTCAGGCGAATAGTGTTGATACGACAGCCGTACAAGTTTTATTAGGAAAAGTATTTGCGTCTCAGAAGCGTTATGACGAGGCGTTAGCGACTTTTGATGAAGCGACGAAAACGAACGCAAATGATTTTCAGCCTGTTCTCTACAAAGCCTTAGTGTTGAAAGAACAGGGTAAGAATGATGAGGCAAAACCGTTGTTTGATAAGGCTGCCTCGCTTGCTCCTGCTCAATTCAAGGATCAGATTACGCGCTTGAGTACGGCTCAACCTCCTGCGCCTCAAGGGGATAGTACGACGAGTCCCACGACTCCTCCGGCTGGTGTGACTCCGGTAAGCCCGGCTCCGGCACAATCGTCTCCTGCCCCTGCACCGAAGAATTAGTTTGGTATTTAGATCTTTCGCCCCCTAAATTCCCCATTCTGGGGGACTTTGAAGGATGAAGAACCATTGGAATTCGAGAATTTTCTCTTGCTCAAAGTCCCCCAAATTTGGGGGATTTAGGGGGCTTTAGCCGATTCAACCGCAGCTAACTTTTCAATTTAATCTGAAACGCCAGGAATGCAAGAAATTCGATCGAGCATTCCTGGCGTTTTCAATTTCCTACCTCTCCAACCAAGCCCGCATCTTACCCGGATTCAACAATCCATATGGATCAACCTCCTCCTTAAATTTCAATTGCGCCACGTCCACCATTTTCATCCCGCCATCCTCGATCAAATAAGTATGCGGATTGAAAATAAACGCTCCCTTCGATTCATGATGCGCGATGATTTCATTCAGCCGCTCTTCCGTCGAATACCGCACCAGTTGAAGTGAAGCAGGTCGCGCCGTTCCTCCCACTCTCAGAAACTCCAAATGCGGCATCACTTCATCGCCGTAGTGATGATACATCTCTTCTAAAAGCGTCAAATTCTTATCATCCGGGAACAGCGTTTGTAGATAAGTAATCGACGGATCAACACTCCGAGCATGAAGCGTTGTGTGGTTCCAACTGTATTCCGCTAAAGTGAATCCTTTTCCTGCATCTTGAGCATTCTTTTGATAAGTAATCTCGCCGCCAAATTCAGTCACATATTCACTGAGCGGCTCTAGACAAGTTTCAGAAATCATCAAAAGCGCACAACTTTTTCCAGTTGGGATGTAGCTTTTCAATGCTGCAAAATACCCCGGAATCGGATCAGCACAGATACAAACCAGCTTTTTGATCATGCCATCTGCATCGCTCAAGGTCTGACCAAATCGTGCAGCAGTCATGAAATCGTCAAACGTCACAATCACTTCCGCCCAAGGATAAGCGGGAGCTAACGGAATCTCTAACTCAGTAATAATTCCATTCGTTCCATAAGCATGAGCCACTTGATACACTTCATCGCCCCGAAGCTCGATCGCTCTCGGTTCATCTTCCATCGTCACCACTCGAACCGCGATTAAATTCCCTCGATCGCGGAGTTGCCCATAGGTAATCGAACCAATTCCGCCGCTTCCCCCGCCAATAAATCCACCGATCGTGGCAGTTCGATAAGTAGACGGAGCCATGCGAATTTCCCAACCGATTTCGCGGGTTTGTTTATCGATCGCGGCTAATTTTGCTCCCGCTTCGACTCGCAACATTCCAGGCTTCATCCATTTGATCTCGGTCATTCGAGTTAGATCCAGAATCACGCCACCTTCCAGCGGAATGCACTGCCCGTAGTTGCCCGTTCCCGCACCTCGAACGGTTAACGGCACTCGATAGCGAACACAAGCTTGCGCGACTTTCAACACTTCGGCTTCATTCGCAGGGCGAACGACCACATCCCCTACTTTGTCTTGCAACTGGGGCAGGAGAACTGGACTGAAATGATAATAATCCTGAGATAGTTTTGCGACTTGGCTCGGTTCGGTGATTAGTTCGAGGTCTGCCAGATCTGCGAGAACTGACGCGATCGCATTTGATGTGGTGGTCGTCATTGCCCTATCCTCAAAGTCTTTTCTGACTATAAATGGATTTCAGGCTGACGAGTGTGCTAACTAACGCAAAATTTCCAATAAAAAACCTCGGTCAGAATTTGACCGAGGCAAATAATCAGGGTGCATCTACCATTCCACTATTCCAACATGGGCTGAGATGTCCGGAAGAATTTCCAAAAATTTCCAATAAAAAACCTCGGTCAGAATTTGACCGAGGCAAATAATCAGGGTGCATCTACCATTCCACTATTCCAACATGGGCTGAGATGTCCGGAGGATTTAACGTCGTTTTTTGCTGAATTGTCTATCTCGTTCTTTTCTTGGAGCCTGAGACGATTTGCCAAATGCCGTATTGTAAATCTTTTCGTTCGCTTCAGCGGATTTGAATAAATCGACTACAGGATTCGGATAATCGACTCCTAAGCGCAGATTGAATCGCTCCTGTTCAACGGGCAATAATTTCCAAGGCTCATGAACTTTCGCAGCGGGAACATCTTTTAACGCAGGCAACCAATGTTTCACATACGAACCATCTGGATCATAGTCTTTGGCTTGCTTAGTAATGTTGAAGAATCGGAATCCTCGCGCATCATTTCCAACACCTGCGGTATAGTTCCAGTTGCCCCAATTGCTACAGACATCATAATCAATGAGCTGAGACTCGAACCATTCTGCGCCCCATTGCCAATTGATTCCCAGATTTTTGGTGAGGAAGCTTGCAACATTCTGCCGTCCCCGATTTGACATAAACCCCGTCGCAGCGATTTCCTGCATATTCGCATCCACGAGCGGGAATCCCGTTTTACCATCCAGCCAGAGTTGAAAGCGATCGAGATCTGCTTTCCAATTAATATCAACACCTTGCAAGCCCGATCGACGAAACACCTGATTTCCATGTTTTGCGACAATGAACCGAAAATAAT
>JADEXW010000899.1 GCA_015206935.1 Pseudanabaenaceae cyanobacterium LEGE 13415
GACTTTGGTAGTTCTTCAGCAATTCATCGAGTAATTCAGGTCGGAATGTCATAAGTATTGCGCTCTTGGTTCTTAGGTTATTAGATCAAACTTTTGAACCTTTGACACAAACTAATTTACAATCCCGACTGGGTAATACCTGGGGGTTCGATTCCTCTACTCTCTGTACTATGAAATTTGTCCTTCGATCACACCTTCAGCTTCAAGTACGATCGCTCTTAGTTGCTCTAGTGTTGTTTGATCAACTTGTTTCCAAAGTCCGCGCTGATTGGCTTCAAGCAATCTTTCTGCCATGTCTCTCAGTGCCCAAGGATTCCTCGATCGAATAAATTCCTGTACTGCTCCATCAAACAAGTAAGCTTCAGCAACACCCTGATACATATAATCTTCAACGCATTGAGCCGTTGCATCATAAGCAAATAAAAAGTCGATCGTGGCTGCCATTTCAAACGCGCCTTTGTATCCATGCCGCATTGCTCCCGTGATCCATTTTGGATTAATGACACGCGATCGATAAACTCTAGCAATTTGTTGTTTCAGCGATCGTACTTTCGGATTTTCGGGCAGTGAATGATCACCAAAGTAAGTGGTCGGATTTTTGCCTTGTGTCGATCGTACAGCAGCAGTGAGTCCACCTTGAAATTGGTAGTAATCATCAGAATCGAGTAAGTCATGCTCTTGATTGTCCTGATTCTGCAAAACAATTTGCATTTGGTTTAAGCGATTTTGGAAGGCTTCAGGAGCAGATTGAGCCGCACCCGAACTACTATAGGCGTAACTACTCCAATTGATATAAGCACGAGCCAGGTCTTCATCTGTTTCCCAGTTCTGAGATTCGATCAAACCTTGCAATCCGGCACCATACGCACCCGGTTTAGAACCAAAGATACGATGACGCGATCGACGATTAGCAATTTCAGCATTCAGCCCAGAATCAATCCAGGTTTGAGTTTCTTGTTTTACCTGAGCAGCAAGCGGATTTTGATCAACAGGTTCATCCAGTTCAGCGATCGCGGCAACCGCTTGATCAAACAAATCAATCAAGTTTGGAAAGGCATCTCGGAAAAATCCTGAGATTCGCAATGTGACATCAACACGAGGACGACCTAACACAGATAAAGGCAGAATCTCAAAATCAACGACACGCCGAGAAATCCCATCCCAAACGGGTTGAACGCCTAATAGTGCTAAAGCTTCTGCTAGATCATCACCACCTGTTCTCATCGTAGAAGTGCCCCAGATTGATAGTCCAATCGTGCGCGGATATTCGCCGTTCTCTTGCGTGTAACGTTCGATGATGGCTTCTGCGGCTTTTCGTCCGACTTGCCACGCGCTTTCAGTGGGAATCGAGCGAATATCTACCGAGTAGAAGTTGCGTCCAGTGGGCAGCACTTCTGGTCTTCCGCGAGTGGGCGCACCTGAAGGAGCAGCGGGAACATATCCACCATTTAAGCCATGTAGTAGAAAATCAATCTCCTGATGTGTGTTTTTCAAAGCTGGAAGTAAGAAGCTTTGAATCCAGTTTAGTTCGGGCGTGTAAGCATGACCTTGAGAAATATCGCCTTGGAACAATTGATCGACTAAATTCGCGGCTTCAGTTTCGATTGCAGCGATCGCATCTCCAACCGTTCTAAATCGATCATTCAATTGTTCAGCCGGATCAGCAGTCAGCGGATCAAAATCTAGCTTCCAATCTTCAGCGATCGCTCTTGTCAATCCAACTCGATTCGGTTGTGGAT
>JADEXW010000230.1 GCA_015206935.1 Pseudanabaenaceae cyanobacterium LEGE 13415
GCCATCGATCGCATAAATCTCGATCGGGTGTTGTGCCTGTTTGAGCAATGTATAGCAAAAGACCGCTTCTTCGATCATGTTTTTGGGACTAGAACCGATAAAAATCCGAATCGGCTCAGACTGCAAATTAGGAATCATAAGCAGTTCTCACTCCTGCAACAGTTTTTGAACATTGAGCGAAAAGTTTTTCCAGCTTAGATGCTTCACCGTTTCGTGAACATCGGTAGTCATAGTAAAAGCTCGATCGATATAGGTGCAGATTTCTTCGATCGAAGCTTCGACATCAAAGATAAAACCATTGTTCCCTTGCCGAATGATATCGCTGCTAAATCCAGTGTCACTCGCCACCGGAAATACATTACACATCATCGCTTCGATCAGTGGAATGGGCCCGCCTTCTAGCTTAGACGCTGATACAAACACATCCATCTGGGCATAGTACTTAGGATAGTCTGCATAAGCTGCTTCCACATAAGTAAAGTTCTTCAACTGTTTCATCGCTTCAAACTGTTCGTACTGCTCCCAGTTCTTGCCGAGCAAAATAAACGATCGATGCGGCATCGCTTGAATAATTTGAAGAATGCGATCGGGATCTTTTCTCGGATAGTAGGCGGTACAAAATCCGACTGCACCTTGCGATCGAACATGCGGCTGAAATAGTTCCGGATCGGCTGCCCCTAAAATCACCGTCGATCGAGCGGGATCAAGTCCCTGAGCGTGAAGCAATTTCTCAAAGCGCGAACAAGTACAAATCACTTTTGTCGCTTGGCTCAGAACTGCAATTAATTCTTCAGTGCTGATGTCCAATTCTTTGGGATGGGTGTACCAAATCAGAGTTGAAGCCTTTGCAATCTGAGGGGTACTCTTCAGCGCTTTAGGATAGAGCGAATAATGCGAGAAAAAGTATGCTTTTGCTGGAGGAATCAGCGATGTGGAATAGTAATGCTCACAGGTTCCAGAGTAATACGCTTCAATCTCATGACAGATTGCATCGAGAATCCATCCTTTATTGCCCGCATCAGTCACAAACACCAGATCATTGGTTTTGACTCGAAACAGCCAGCGAAGTCGATGCACGATCGCTTTCATCTGTTGTTGGAGTTTTGCCCGGATGCGTTGAAGGGACTTGAAGCCAATCTGAGGCGTTCTCAGCGGAAAAACAGCACCGTTACTCATGAATTGATCGAATTTCTGGGGACAAAAGGACGGTCGCAATCGGTTCTAGATTGTGCGATCGCGATTGGGGAACTTGCTGGCGGAGGACACCGCGATTTTTGAGAAATTCAGTTGCGTGAAAGAACTGTTCACCATTGTTCACCCCAGCAAAGACAATCAGCAAAATCGCACATCCAAGCACAAGCGATCGGAATCGCGTCAACGTTGCGATCGCAGTAATCAGCAGTAAAAACGGAATGATGTGAATCGCATACAGAAAGGTTTCTTCACCATAAACCAAGTGCAGTAGAAGTTGTCCCAGTACGCCCAATCCTAGAACGAGACGCAGTTTCGCATTTTGTTGAACTGTCCAACATGCCCAAACGCCAAATCCTAGCAGCACAATCCATAACGCGAGTGCAATCATACCCGCAATTCCGCCTGATCCAGGAAGCGAGGACTGCACACTCAGCATGGGCCATTCAGGTTGATTGCGATTGCTCGGAATCACTCGCAGTGCGGGAACAACCATCGGATGCAAAAACAAGCCTAGTACTACTCGAATCGCACCTCCTGCGGCTTCAGGCAGGATATAGTTCGTTTCTCCTTTGATGTCTCCAATAAAGGTCGTATTCGTAAAAATCCGACTCTGAATGATCCAAAGTCCCAGCACAATCGATAAAGCAGTCGTCGTCAGAACGATCGTGCGTTTCCAAGTATGATTGACCCAAGTTGCTAAAATTCCCGCCATCCAGTTCGTGGTAGTAATACTAAGCGAAAATGCACTCGCAGCCACATAAGTCCACGGCGGCAGTTCTCGAACTTGTGACAATGCCACCACAAATAAGGGAATCAGCAAACTTAATGAACCGAACAAATAAGTCTCTGGAATCGTTGTCCAGAACATCAGTGCTGCACTCGACAACGATAAAACACTAAACACGGCTGCATCAAGCCGCCGACAGCCAATTAAGCGCAGGGTCACATACAATAAACTCACCCAAATTGCCGTTGCGATCGCCATCAGGATCATCACTGCGGTTGCGGGTGGAACTTGTGCGATCGCTCGAATTGCTTTTACAAATGGAAAAGCCAGCAGCGTAAAAATCGGATGAACTCTTGCTCGTGCGTTCGGTGCAGTTCGCACACTCATATTCGAGAACACTCGTTCAATGTCCGATCCAAACCAAACATCCTCAGTAAAGTCTTTGAGCAAAATCGGATCGACCATTTGCCCCGCTGCATAAGTGACCAGGCTAGTCATGATCAACAACAAAGCAATCACGATCGCATCTGGACGATACGACCCGATCGCGGTTGGAACAGGTGAAAGATTGATTTTAGCTTTCATGATTAACGAGCAAGAATCATTTTGCGAACCTGGTAAGCCATCTTCTTGAATCGATCGCGGTAGTACTGGGTGTAATCCAGCTTGGGAGAAATGTCTGCGGTACTTTCGATCAATGTGGGTCGATCGAGTTCTTCACACAGTCGCATAAAGTCCTGCTCTGGCGCTTCCAAACTCAGAAACGGGGTCAGACTGACTAGATTAATTCCCCGCTCCCGCAGCACCGGACGCATCTCTGCTAATCCTTCGTAGTATTCGCGGTATCGGGTGTCGGGTGTCGCATTCCGCCAGCGAGTATGTTGCTGATGAGCGTGATTGTTACCGAGCAAAGCACAGTTATCACAACCAATCAGAAAGATATTTTTCGCGCCCATGTTTGCCGCTAAATTGACCCCTGCTTGCGCGATCGAAGTCCAAAGATAGAGTTTGTTCTCGGTTGGTCGCCGTACCCAATCTAAAACCCGTCCGGTATCCGGGGGCTTGTTCGGCGGTTGGGTATTCGGTCGCCCATCCATCTCAAAAAAGTAGAAATGTTCTTCGGCATATTTAAGCTGTTCAGGCGTGACCACACTCTTTGTTTTCTCGTACTTGGTAATCCAAGTCATCTCAGGATGCGGCGGCTGATCCGGCATAAACTCTGGAACACTCAGATCCGGATGAATCGTAATGCTATAGCGAACCGGAACGGTCTTCCAGGTTTGATTCAATCCGATCGTAATTTTATTTTCCAATAGCGACAGCGGAAATACTCGTAAACTAGCTCCCGTACCGACAACATAGATATCGCTGCCTGAATAGCGATCGTATAGCTCTGAGACACATTTCATAAGCAACTTAGATCATTCAATTTAGAGTTCTGCCAAACGCGATCGCAAAAATTCCACTCAACATTAATCCAATCCCAACCACGCTGAGAAAGGGCAATTTTTCATGTAAGTAAGTGGCTCCTACGATCGTCGTTGCAACCACACTCAACCCAATGAGTAACGGATAAGCAAACGAAACATTGAGCTTACCCAACAGTCCGACATAGCAAACCGTACTCAATCCATAGCAAGCCACGCCACCGATTAGAAACAAATTCGGAACAGCCTGACCCGCTCCGAGTTTGAGTAAGAGTTGAGCCGCAGTGTTCAGCCCAACCGTGACTAGAATCAACGTAAAATACAGCAAAACTAACTATCCAGACTCAATATCGACTGTCCAAAGTTCTCGATCGCGCGGATATCTCCGATGCACAAATCGCCCAATCACCCGCTCCCACGATCGTTTAGGATGCGGCAAAGAAGCGACTTGAATCATCGAACATCCCACCAACCACGCGCCCACCTGATCGGTATGCACACTATCCCCAATCACCACAACTTGGTGCGGTTTAAGCTGCATTCGATTCAACGCTTGGCGAAACGCTTTCGGAAACGGTTTTCGGGCTGGATGAATCGCATCTATTTCCAATCGGTTCGACCAAAATTCAATCCGAGCTTCCCGTTTACCATTCGTCAGAATGATTAACTGAAACGATGCCTTTGCCGTCTCAATCCAGGCTTCCGCTTCTGGAGAAAGATAGCGATCGTCTTCGGACACGATCGTATTATCCAAGTCCAAAATCACGCCCCGAATCCCGCAGTGGTGTAGCATCTTTAAGCTAATGTCGGCTAAAAGATCTGCCCGCGAGAGCGGCAAAGGACTCCGAGAAAATCGCACCAAATGGCAGAGCTTCCATCCGATGACTTCTAGCCAAAATCCAATTTTTGCCATGCTTGCGATTACTGAATCACACCATTATGCTTAAGCAGCAAAATCGTAAACACGGTTGCGACCCAAGCGACCACCGTGAGCAAGATCGGCAGATCCGTGAGTAAGACTTCATCGGGTCGTTCCGTTCGATGATGCCCAGATTCATCACTCGATTCGCTCAACAACTGATACCGGAATACGCCGTACAGCACAAACGGCAGTGTCGCCATCATCCAAGGCGTAGAAGCGCCACTCAATCGCGGTCCCGCACTCCACAGCGCATAAGTTAGTACCGTTCCCGTCACCACCGTACTTTCCATCCGCGTCAACAGGGACAATGAATATTTGCGTAATACCGATCGCGTTTTTCCGCCCTTGCGCTGTAACAATCGCAGTTCTGCTTTTCGTTTCTCAATCCCTAAAAACAATGCCAACATTGCCGTACACAGCACAAACCAGATCGAGAGTCGAATCTCAGTTGCGCTGGCTCCCGCATAGGCTCTCAGCACGAATCCCATTGCGATCGCAATAATATCGAGAATGACTGCCCGTTTGAGCTTCAGATTATACGCCAACTGCAATGCAGCATAGCTAATCAGGGTGAATCCAAGCGCGATCGAGTGAAGAAAGCCAAACCATAACGCACTACTCAAGAGCGCGAATGCCATGAAGACTGCAACTGGAACTTTGACTTGTCCGGATGCGATCGGGCGGTTGCACTTAATCGGATGAGCGCGATCGTCTTTGACATCAGCAATATCATTGATCAAGTAAAAGCTACTAGAAACACAGCAAAACAGTAAGAAAGCCAAAAGACTGGCTAAAACCGTTTCTAATCGAATTGAAAAGGCAAAGAGCGGAGCCGCAAACACGACAAGATTCTTAGTCCACTGATGCGGACGGAGTGCCAAGACATAAGGAACGAGACTAATTGAAGCCTGATCCGATTTTTGCTGGGGCTTTTCGGGTTTTGGAGCAAGAGGAATTTTCATTGGGGGAAAGAACAAAGCCATTAATCATGAGAGTTCAACCGTGTCAACCTGAGACATTGCTACCGAATTGATCTGGGACTAGAGGAATCACCCAAAGCATTTGTAATCAGTCAATGCTTTGAGTCTGAGTGGTACGAAATAGACGCTCCGAACAAGACAAAGCTCAGAGCGTTCCATCTAGCAGTGCTGAAGTCAAACTGATCAACCTTGGAACAATCGATCTGGTCAAACCGTTGTCAGTTCAGGGAAGGATGCCGTAGTCGCGATATCGAGCGTATTCCCATTAATTCCAACAACGTTGGGATTGACCAGTGCGTTGTACCACATTTGACCAATCTTGTCGTATCCTGCCATCGAAGGATGCAGCCCATTATCATCGGTGCGCGGTGCAAGATCCTCAACGGTCAGCGATCGCATATCGACAAAATAGACTTTCTTGCCTGCGGTCGCTTTTTCCTGAATCAAGTCCGGCATTCCATTGTTGTAGTCTTCGACCGCTTGAAGCTGTCGTTCTTCCATTTCTGGAGTTGCAAAGCGGTTGATATCTCGATAAGTTCTCGGAATCGATGAAACCAGTACCTTCGTCAAGGGTGACAGTCTAGTAATTTCATCGATTAAGGCACTCAACTTACTCAACATCACCGCTCCAGACGCATCAGGAACAATGTTATTTGTCCCAATCATCAAGGTAATCACATTAGGACGCTCACGCTGGAGATAGTTCGCAATATTGGCGGTAATTTTCTCGATCGTCCAGCCGCCCATGCCTTGATGATTCTTATCACCGCCGTTCGCCCATTGATAATCGGGATTGGTCGAAGTTCCATCGGTTTCACTTCCGACAAAATCAACCGCTAATCCCCGATCGACGAACTTATTCCACAGAACGCGACGATAGCCCCCTGGAATCGCAGTTCGATTGCGATCGTCCGTTTTAGAAGTGACTCCCCAGGTAATCGAATCCCCCAGTGCTAGCAATCGAGCCACACCAGGTTGAGTCTGAGGACTAGCAGGCGTGGACGATCTGAAGCTCCAGTTCAGCACATCTTGATTGCTAGTCGTGCCACCCGTTGCCCCACTAAATCCAACAAACGCTTGCGATCCAACCACATTCGAGAGCTTAACATTAGCGCTGATCAGCGCTCGTGTTGGCTTGGTTGCATTATTCGACAGAAACACATTTAAAGTATCTGTGATGCCGTTATAGTCCACCCATACATTTAAGACCGTGTTCGCACCATTGAGATCAAACGGTGAAGAGGCTTGAGCAAGATAACCTACCCGATTTTGGTCTGCCCAATCGTACGTTTTGGTTGCATTCCCATTCGTGACGACGGCAACATAATTATTGCTTAATTCGCCTGTTCCTTGGATAGTATCGAACTTAATTGCCAAACTATCATTGATTCCACTATAGCCCAACCCGCCGCTATTCGAGCCGATCGCGTTTGCTCCTGAGCGACTGTTTTGCAGCATAAAGGTGATGCCGTGTCCGCCATTAGTTCCCTGGACTCCTGAGAACTGAAGTCTGAAGTTTGTCTGGAATGACGTATCACCATAGATATTAATCGGTGTGGTGGAGAAGGCGGTTCCCGCTTGAGTTTGCCTATCCGGGGTTAATCGTAATCTTTGATTAAACTGAGTGGTGCTACCGTTGGTTTGAATTCCGGTCAAACTTGAAAAATCGTTGTAGCTAAATGTTCTCGAATCTAACAGCGCTGTGGGTGTCCAGGAGTCTAACTGCCAGCGGTTGACGCGATGTGCGTTAGTTGCTCCTCCAGTGCCTCCACCAAATCCAGCAAACGCTTGATTGCCCAGGACTTCAAATAAATCGACGTTGTAACTAAATAAGGCATTCGTGGGTCTAGTCGTGACCGTATCCCCCGCAACAAACACGGATAGATTGTCGCTCTGACCATCATATTCAATCCAAACGTTAACCGGTCTACCGCTATTGAGATCGACGGGTGCGATCGCGCCTGCTACGGCTCCGACCCAAGCTCCATTCAGATTAACTCCAACAAAGTTATTGCTGGTTTCTCCAGTGTTTGCCCAAGTATCAAACTTGATTGCGAGACTGTTTGTAATTGATCCGTATCCTTGTTGTCCACCCACTCCACCCAGGGCGGTGGTTCCTTGACTACTATTTTGCAGAATAAAGGTCATTCCGTCTGCGCCGTTCGTGCCTCGACTTCCAGTGATTTGAAGCTGGAAATTGGTGGAGAACGAAGTGTCAGGATTAAATGCGATCGGCGTTGCCCAGAACGCACTCCCTCTTTGATTCTGAGCATCGGGGGTCAGTTGGAGGGTGCTGCCGTTAAGGGACGCATTGCCATTGAGAGCAAGCCCTGTTGCCCCAGAAAAAGAATTATAGTTAATCAGCATGAATGAATTGCGCTACAGATTACTTGAACACAGACAAAGAATGGGGTAGTGCTAGATTCTCTGTAACCCTGATTTTGTCGTTGTCAAACCTGAGTCGTCTGCTCTAAGCGCGAAGACTGCCGCACTCTTCTTAGGCTCTTTTAAGTAGGGGTAAAGCGAAATTCTTCTATTCCAGCTTTCCAGTTCGCCGCTATTCGCGAATTCGATTCAGAATTTGTAAGTTGAGCTAGCCTAAGCAACGCCATCATTCTAGGCGTAGAATTCGTTACTGAATAAATTAA
>JADEXW010000900.1 GCA_015206935.1 Pseudanabaenaceae cyanobacterium LEGE 13415
ATCGTAATTTTGCCGCCGTTCCCAAAGCTACTGGTGTTTCTAATCGATGGCAGAGTGATATTTCCTTGAGCCAGAATCTTCGTGTCGCCTGCATTCTGAAAGACTGAGACACTGAGCAGACTGTTACTCACATTGACATCTTTCCGACTATCGATCGCTAAATCCAGCCCATTCGCATAGAAGCTAAATGCACTAATACCACCGCTTAGATTGATATTGCCACCAGAAAGCCCTAAGTTTGGCTCAAACTGGTTTGTGATTAGAACATTCCCTGCTCTCGGAAACCTGTAAGCTTCAGCAAATAAGATGTCACCGATCTGAACCTCTGAGCGAGTTGGAGCCGCGTTACCAGTGAGATTTAAGGCTTCTGGCTTCACGCCTGCTCGAATGTCGATCGTGGGTGAATGGTCGATCGTAAAATTCGAGCGATCTGATAACGGGACGGAATCAGAATTTGTCCCTCCAGGACGATTGATCAAAATGCTGTTTGGAATCCGAATTGATCCGCCCGCTAAAACTTGAAGCGATGCGCCTTGATAGCTACCAAAACTGACATCTCCCAGCGATCGAATTCGAGTTCCGCCAAAGCTCAGTAAGCTTCCCAAACCACCGTTGAAATCTTCGATCCAAAAGTTACCGCCTGTATTGAACTGAGCATTGCTCACAATCGGATTTGACGATCGCAGAACGAGATCTTGTCCAGCACTCAACTGTCCATTCAACTGCAATTGATCCGCATGTAAAGTAAAAGTGCCAGGAACCGTAAGATTTGCTTGATTCGCGATCGGGCTTCCAGGTCTTGGAATTCCCAACCCGATTGGAGCGCTAATGGTCAATAGGGGCGGTGCTTGTGGATTCGTTGCACTATAATCGCCTTGACTTCCGAAAGTAAATCGATCGGCAGTACTCGCACCAAACGATCCACCAATGTTAATTTGAGCATTCGTACCGAATAAAATCCCATTGGGATTGAGCAAAAATAGATTTGCAGTTCCGTTTGCTTGGATTAACCCACCGATCGTTGAAGCATTATTTCCAGTGACACGAGTAAAGATGTTTTGAATGCTAGAAGCATTATCGAATAATACTGAAGTGCCAACCGGAATCGAGAACTCACTAAAGCTATGAAACAAGTTCCTTCCTGCTTCTGTGCCTCCGAAAATTCTCGATCGAGTGCCTTGAGTTTCAACACTCGAAGCATTCGGTAAAGTCGCATCAGGAATAATTTGAGCAACCGAAGGAAAAGCTAGCAGCAGGGAAATTCCGCAACTCACTAGCAGGACAGATTTCAACTTTGAGCCGTTCATCACAACAGGGGGAAGCGATCTTTTCTCGTGTGTAAATATGCACACCAGCACTTCCTTCACTCTTTATCTGTCAGAAACCGGAGAACTCACAAGGTGGGAAAAGTAACAAAAGTAAGGGATTTGACGAAGATCACTGATTGTGCTGAGATTCGATGTGATAAATTGCTGAGTTTGATTGCGTACTTTCAACCCCTCAACCTTGACCCGAACTTCGGTTAAAAATACAGTCTAGGCTGATTCATATTCGCTTCGGTTGAAATCGATCGAACCATATCGCCAGCCTATTCCAAACTTCACCCTGGTCGTCCTTTAGAATGAAATAGGTACTTCTTTAAGTTTTATGAATATTGTTTGGCTACTGTCTCTCGGAACCGCTGGTTTAATTCTGTTGTATCTCCTCAATCCGCGTCGCTATCAAT
>JADEXW010000901.1 GCA_015206935.1 Pseudanabaenaceae cyanobacterium LEGE 13415
TTTCTATGGCGGTTAGCAGATCAATTTCGACTCAAAAACCCGACGAGCATCTTTGGCTACTTCGTCAATCTTCGCAATGTCCTAGCCGTTGCAGTTTCGGCAGATAAGCGGTATGGGCTGCTCTATAACTTGGGGATTGCTCGGATTATCTACCGATCGCTGATTCAACACGGTTACTCGTTCAATCAGAATGCCCCGATTACCTTGATTGGATTTAGTGGTGGGGGACAAATGGCTGCCGGAGCCGCGCAGTATCTACGACAAGCATTGATTGCTCCGATCGACATCATTTCACTCGGCGGTGTGATCAGTGGCAACATTAATATTCTCAATGTCGAGCATCTTTATCACTTGGTTGGGGACAAAGATGGAGTCGAGCGAATTGGTCCTGTGATGTTTCCTGGACGCTGGAAACTCTTCTTTCTGTCCTATTGGAATCGCGCGAAACGCATGGGAAAAGTGAGCCTAATTTCGATGGGTTCGGTTGGGCATCAGATTCCGGGTGGATTACTAGACCCAGAACAGTTTTTACCGGACGGTCGGAGTCACCTCCAGCAAACCCTCGATCGCGTTGAAGAACTCCTACTCAGTACGGCTGATAGTTCTGATCGAGACACTCCTCAGCAATTGAGTAACTACGATCGCTATCGGCAAGCGGCTTTCAATCAACCCCAGTTCTATCCGATTGCTCAAGTAGTTCCTGAGTATTATCAACCGATCGCACAATGGATGGGGCGATTAATTCTTCCGCCCCAGGAGCAGCGACCAACGATTAAAGGTGTGCTGTTTGAAGTTCATCATGCGCCGGTTGACTTTCAAGATTTAGTTGGACAGATTGTAACACTGCGGTTTAGTGATGATCCTCAAGTACAAACCTATGTTCAAGCTGTGACAAGGGATGTTCATTTGAGTCCTCTAGCTGAACATAGTATCGAACAAGGTAGAATTCATCCGACTCGACTGAACCACTGGCGACAGGTCAATCCGTTAGAATCTCTGGCAGGATCACACCCGATCGATGATGTGATGGTGATGCTGCAAGATCCGCTCGTTGATCGATCTACTTCCGTTTTGACGATCGCGCATGATCCAATTCAAATTACAGGTCGCTACTATGGTCTAGTGAAGTTTGTACAGCCGATTCAATCCGGTGAGTTGTTTCGGGTGATTCACTTCGATCGAACGTCTCGACAGTTCACCGGAGCAGAAGAAATCGTTTACTTGCCGCAGGTGATCGCGAATCGATATGATACTTGTTCATCGACTAGCCAAAACATTGAACACTCTCCCCTCAATGATGCGGGATGGTATATCTATGGTGCGCCAGACGAGTCAGGACGGTTTGTAGTGCAAGCAATTGCACCTCGGAAATTGTTGCGGATTGAACTTATCGATCTACAAATCATGGGTGCATCATCAGTGAAGCACTATCTGAAAAAAGAGTCTTGGAACAATCTTGCTATTAACAAAGGACAAATCAGCAAAGTTCTTCTGAGCGATAAAAGGGAGAATGCACCCACTTGGTACGAAGGAAAACGAGCCTTACTCGTTCACGTTTATGGTGGAATTGGGGGTAAAAAAACGGAACCTGCCGCACAAAGTCCCCTTTACTTCGGTCACTTTGCTTATGGAATCGCCAAAGTGGTGCGAGACCCATTAGCAGACGAATTGCGGTTTGAAATTGTCTATCACCAAATCTATACCCATAACCATGATGG
>JADEXW010000231.1 GCA_015206935.1 Pseudanabaenaceae cyanobacterium LEGE 13415
GTTGGAGATCCGATCGCACTAAATCTGAGTTGATTTCTAACAAGGATTGTCCAGCTTTAACTTGCTGACCTTCTTTGACTTTGACCGCAGCAACGGTTCCTGAAACAGCAGCATCAAGTCGAATGGTTTTACCTTTGGGTTCGAGTCGTCCTTTGGCTGTGCCCACTTCATCGACTTGAGCAATCATCGCCCAAGGTAAAACGATCGCACCAAATCCAACGATCAGATACATTAAGCTGCGTGTCCAACCTTGGGGTAACGATTCGATCGCTTCTTGCGTAGTATCAGACCAATCCTCGATCGAGGAATCAAAGGGCAATTGAGATAGATTTTGCATGATTTGAAATCCAATGAATTGTTGAATGAATGTGATCGTGTAGAGACGCGATTAGGAGCTTCGCTGCACTTCGTGTGCGCGTCTCTACGGCATCGGGTAAACGGATTGATCGCAAATCGGATAAACGGATTGATCGCAATCTGATCAACCTGATAGCGTTAGTTGTTGTTGATTGAGGTAGAAGTAATGTCCCCGATCTGCCATTAGTTGCTCATGTGTGCCTTGTTCGATCAATTTGCCTTGATCCAGCACTAAAATCAGATCCGCATTCCGCACCGTTGATAACCGATGAGCAATAATCACTGTAGTTTGCTGCTTTAAAATTGTGCTGAAGTTCTCCTGCAAGATTCGCTCAGTTTCAGCATCTAAGCTACTCGTTGCTTCATCGAGAATTAGCAAACGGGGATGACCGAGAAGGGCGCGAGCGATCGCTAATCGTTGTCGTTGTCCTCCGGATAGCATTCCGCCGCCTTCTCCAATCTGTGTGTCGTATTTCATCGGCAATTCCTCGATAAAGCGATCAGCTCCCGCAAGTTGCGCTGCCCGTTTTACTTCTGAAATACTTGCTGTTGGATAAGCGACTGTAATGTTCTCGCGAATCGTTCCACCAAATAAAAAGGTATCTTGATCGACGACTCCGACTTGCTGACGAAGCGATCGTAGGGCAATTCCAGTTAAATCGTATCCATCAATGAAAATCTTGCCTTCAGTGGGTGGATAGAGTCCAAGCAGTAGTTTAGAAATTGTTGTTTTCCCAGAACCGCTTCGACCCACGATCGCAACGGTTTGACCCGGCTGAATCGTGAAGGAGAGTTGATCGATCGTATTACGATCGCTTTCTGTGTTGTAGCGGAAACTAACATTGTCAAACTGAATGCGACCTTGGATCGAAGGAAGTGCAGGACGAACATTCGTAATCTCTTCCTCAGCAGGGGTATCAATCACATCATTGATGCGTTCAACTGCGATCGCAACTTCCTGAAAGTCATTCCACAATGCAATCAATCGCTGAAAAGGTGTGATCACACTACCTACTAGCATATTAAAGGCGATCAATTGTCCGATCGTTAATTGATTTTGAATGACTTGCCAAACCCCAAATAGTAAAAGGATTCGAGACATTAGCATTTCAACCAAGTTACTAAACAATCGCAATCGCTCTTTGATCAATTGTCCAGAAAAATTCTTCTTGATGTACTCATTAAAAAGTCCTTCCCATTTCCACCGTACTGTTCTTTCAATGCCCATCGATTTGATTGTGCTAATTCCATTCAGCACTTCGATCAAATAGCGCCCCTCCGCCGTTTTCGCACTAAAAATCTCTCGTGAAATTCGCTGTAGGAATGGGGTTGCGACAACTGCAATCAACGCAAAAAATGGCACAATTAGCAAGGCTAAAATTGCCATCTGCCAGCTATACCACACCATCAAGCCAACGTAGATAAAAACAGTTAGCAAATCTAGGACGGTTGTGAGCGCATCACTGGTAAGAAACTCCCGAATCTTGCGGTTCTCTTGAATTCGAGAAGTAATGTCCCCAACATACCGAGTTTCAAAATAGCTGAGAGGTAAACGTAACGCATGATTGATGAATCCAACAATCAAGGATAAATCCATGCGGTTCGCAGTGTGATAAAGCAAGTACTGTCGCAAGCTAGACATGACGACTCGGAAAATGCTGAAGATTAGTAAACCGCTCCCGATCGCGAAAAAAGTCGATTCACTCCGCTGCACAATCACTCGATCGAGCAATAACTGAGTAAACAACGGTGTGAACAATCCGAAGACCTGAAGCGCGATCGAAGCAATGACAATCTCGATCAGAATCCTCCAATGCGGCTGTACGAGAGCAAAAAACTTCCATAGGGTCTGTTTTGCTTCTGGAGTCGTTTTCAGGGATGAAGTGGGCTGAAGTAGCAGTGTATAACCCGTCCAGGCACGTTTGAACTCTGTATGGGAGAGTTGCTTGCGCCCGATCGCAGGATCGGCAATTACAACTTTAGTGCGGCTAATGTCATAGACCACGATGAAATGCTTCCCTTCCCAATGTGCGATCGCAGGAAGTCTCTGTTTTGCTAATTGATCAAGACTAGCTTTCACTGGACGAGGCGAAAATCCTAAACTTTCAGCCGCATCCATCAAACTCCGGAGTGAAGTCCCAGAACGATCGACATTGGCAATCGATCGGAGTTGATGAATGCTAAATTGCTTGCCCCAATAGCGACTGATCATCACCAGACAAGCGACACCACAATCAACGGCGCTTTGCTGTTCGATGAATGGATAGCGTTGAGTCGTGCGCTGCCACCAATGACCGATCTTTAGCCTTGGGCTAGGAAAATAGGCTTTGTTAATTTGTTGAATCACAGTAAGGCGTGTTAGAAGCGAGGATCAAACGAGTGAATTCTCCAGGAACGGAGAATTCAGAACAGATTAACTTTGCGACGAGTTCAAGTCGTCGATCGTAATGCCGAATCGCTTCATGTGAATCCGGGCGCGGGTTGAGAGTCCCATTTGTTTGAGCAATCGATTGATATGTCGATCGCTAATGGCAACTCCGGTTTCTTGTAGCAAATGTTTCTTAAGCCAATGGGCTGTCCAGCGCTCGAATGGATAGCCGAATTGTTTGGGGCTATGGCTCACCAGTTCCTTTAGCCGAGCGAGATAGTCATCATTGATTGTTTTGGGTCGTCCGACGGGTTGGCTTTCCCAGTCGTTCTGATCATACGGTTTTATACTCTTGGTCATGGAACACACTCCTAACAGATAGACATGCGATCGACGATCGCCAATTGTTAGGTAGAATCACCCGTTTCTGATGTTATTAAACGCGATTCATACCCCATTTTGAAAGGTTGAAAATACGCTCTTTTTGTCCGAAGTTATGTCCGAAAAAGCACCTTCAAGGGGTTGATCATCTGAAGTTACATGGCTAATAATTGCGATATCAGTAGATGCGAGAAGTCACTTCTTAACCTACCGATAACTTACTAAATCTCATCACACATTGCAAGGGAGAGTGTTACTATGACTCAGATTTCAATTTCAAATCTTTCTGATGGTTCCGCTTTGTTGAATGATTCAGAGAGCTTTTTGATGGACTTGTCGGATGCTGAACTGCAAATTTCTGGCGGTGGTTGCTACGGTGGAAAAGGTAGTGGAAAGAGCGGCAAGAGCAAGAAGAGCAAAAAGAGCAAAAAGAGCAGCCGTAAGGGTAGCAGCAATTGTTACTGCCACTAATCACTCCTGATAGAGATCCAAATTGGGTCTCTTACACTTGAACTAGATCTAGTTGAAAAAAAGGGTTTTCAATTGTGATATCCGATTGAAAACTCTTTTTGTGAAATCGAAGAGTAATCTTAGATCGTGGAGATTATGCCTTTTTTACTAAGCACTCAAAATGTTCTGGGTTATCTCAATGAACGCGAGATTTCTAATACAAACTCTGATTTACTTTTGAGTATTCAACCAAAATCGGGAAAAAATTTTAATTTATTAGTTGAATTTAAGGATAAAACTGCTTTTCTGGTGAAACAGGAGCAGCATAACTTGGACGGAAAAACAGATGAGGAATTTAGACGCGAATGGTACTTACAAAAATTGTTCGCGACATTTCCTGAACTGTGTGGTTTGCGAAGCTGGTTAGTCGAACCGCTCGATATTGATCTCGATCGCTCAGTGATTGTTGTTGAATATCTTCCAGAGTATGTCGATTTGCACGATTTTTATGAGCAAGAGCGCTTTCCGGTGACGGTTGCCGAAAATTTGGGGCGAGCTTTGGGACAGATTCATCGATCGACATTCAATCAATCACAGTACGAAGCTTTTTTGACTGAGCTAAACCGAGGTAAATCAGTCAGTCGCGTGCCGAGAGTACTTTATGGGTTAGAACGTATCAATGTTTCGGTGTTTCAACGAGTGCAGCAGGAGAGCTTAGAGTTTTATCGATTGTTCCAACGGTACGAAAGTTTAGGAAATGCGATCGCACAATTAAAAGCGTCTTGGAGTCCTTGCTGCTTAATTCATCGAGATCTGAGATTTCCAAATGTTCTAGTGCATCCTGAAACGGGAGCCATTCGGATTATTGATTGGGAGAAGTTTTGCTGGGGTGATCCTGCCTACGATCTGGGAACGGTGATTGCACATTATTTGATGATCTGGCTGAGAAGCTTAGTCATTCACAAAGGGCTAGATCTGGCGAGTACCTTGAAGATGGCGAGAGTATTGATCGCACAATTACAGCCGAGTTTAGCAGCATTGCGATCGACCTATCTTGAGGAATTTCCAGACGTTGATTTAGTTCGATCGCTGCAATACGCAGGTGCAGTCCTAATCGACGCAATCCAAATCAAGCTGCAATACTACGAGCCGTTTAACAATCGCGATATTTGCCAGATGCAAGTCGCTAAAACGCTTCTATGTCAGCCTGAACAAGCAATGCAAACCGTTTTTGGGAACAGTCATCATGTGGCAGGACATTGTTCATAAAATCGAAGTTCATCCGGATTATGTAAGCCACGTGGACTATCCAAGTGAGCTACCCACAGAAGAATTTCAGCACTCTTTTAGACAATTACCGATCGAGCTTCAACAGCGTTACCTTACATTAGAGCTTCAGGATTTACTGTATGAGATTTACTTTCGTCGATCGACAAACTTTAATGCTATTAATCAGACACTTACAAACAATACAGTTTGTGGGATTGACATTCACTTTCTTGAAACATTGCGGCAAAGTAATTTTGGAATAGGTTACTACGATCGAGGATGGCAGATTCGCAAGCAAGAAAGCGATGGAACGCTTGCAGTTCAAAAGGATGGGCTGACAATTCATGTTCAGCGCGATCAACTATCTGAACAATCTGCCTCTGTGGGTGATACGGTTGAAATCTTGTTGCCGAATAGTGCGATCGACAATAGGTATTATGTTGCAATTAGCAATACGGGTCGAGTGCAAGAACCCACGATCGATTTCTTTCTCAACTTAAAAGCTGATAGTGCTGCAAGTTTAGTTCAAGAAGTCACTCAGAACTTAGACTGTCCGTTTGTGCTGAAGGTTGAAATTGATCCGGAGCATTATGAATGCTGCGATTCTGGTGTTCTGAGTGTTCATCGAACTGATTACGAAAGAGCGTTGATTGTTCTAGAAACATTTGAGCGATCGCATTCTCTGTTAGAGCCAGTTCCATTTTTAACAAAGCAAATTGCTACGGGAATTGCGATCGCTGAGTCTTCACCGAATCTAGACTTTGGTAAACATCGCTGTGGATTGATTGCAGAAGCATTGATCGTGGAAAGATCGATTGATGCGATCGTACAGCGATTTGCACAAGCAGGACTTGATTTTGAGCAACCTTATCTAGATACACTGACTAACTCTGAAATTTTGCAATCTGCTAGTGCTTGATTAATCTGTGTTACTTTTGCCCAACGACGTAACATTAATAGTTCATAAGGCTTTCTGAGCCAAGGATAACGACGTTTATTGTTTGGATCATTGACTTGATCAAGCGTGAATTGCTGCATTGGAGGCTGTTTGACGAGCTTCATTGGTTTGGAAGATTTTTGCGATCGCGGCAAAACTACCTTCACTACACTCGGAATTACCACTCGAAATGTTTCTGGTCTCAGCAACAATGCCCAATCTACTCTCAATCCTTCCCAGAACCAGAGCAATACTTGTTTGTAGTCCTGATTCTCATACCCTTTTGCGAGTGCGAAGTTATAGAACAATCCGCGTGACCAACGAAAAACGATCTCTGGGATTTCAGGATTTTGCTGACGCATCATTTCCATCAATTTGAAGAAGGAATGATACATTGAAATGTGTTTTGAAACCAGGCTTCCCATGCTTTGTCGATACGCGATCGCATACTCTCGTACGACACGAACGGGATAATACTTTGCTAATCGCAAGTACAGTTCATAGTCCTCACAGCCTTGAAAGTTCAAATCCTTGCTCGGTAACGCATATCCGCCCAGTTCATCAATACAACTGCGGCGGAACATAGGAACACTTCCGTTTTCCAGGAAGTTATAGAAAATCATGGTCGCGAGTACCCAACCCTCAGGCACAAACGGTCGATCGGTGTAATATCGCCACAACAATTGATTCTGTTGGTCGATCGACACTGACCAGCTATACACCATTCCCGCAGTCGGAGCAGCATCCAAACATTGCACTTGTTTCTCAAGCTTGCGAGGATACCAAAGATCATCCGCATCAAGCGGCGCAAGATAGATACCACGAGCATTTTGAATTGCTAAATTTCTTGCAGCAACCACACCTGCATGATTCTGTTGAAACAGTCGAATGCGCGAGTCTTTCTGCATGTAGTCGCGAACAATGTCGATCGTTTTATCCGTCGAACCATCATCAACCACGATCGCTTCAAACTGCGGGTAAGTCTGCGCTAATAATGAATCTAAGGTTTGAGCAATAAATCGTTCTGCATTGTAAGCAGGAATCAGAACAGAAACAAGAGAATCGCTACTCATCTAATAAGCTCCTGACTTCTGCAAGACAACTTTCACAGTTTTTAGCAAAATCGACAGATCCAACCAAAGTGACCAATGTTCGATATAGCTCAAATCAAGCTGGATCACTTGCTCGAAATCATCAATGTTCGATCGACCTGAAACCTGCCAGAGTCCAGTAATTCCCGGCAAAACTTCCTGTCGAATAAAGTGCCGCTCTGCAAAATTCTCCACATCTCGCAAGGGAAGCGGTCGAGGTCCGACTAAGCTCATTTCACCTGCAAGCACATTAAACAATTGAGGCAATTCATCTAAACTGTACTGTCTCAAAAACTTTCCGATTCGGGTGACTCTCGGATCATTTTTCATCTTAAACAGCACACCATCACGAGTTTCATTCTGAGCTTCTAACCCTTTCTGTAAAACATCTGCATTGATCACCATTGTCCGAAACTTCCAGACCTGGAAAGGTTTACCATGCAAGCCAACACGAGTTTGACGGTAGAAGATCGAACCAGATGAATCAAATCGAATCAAAAGCGCGATCGCTAAATAAATCGGAGACAGCAACACAATCAACGACAATGCAATACAGAAATCGAAGGCTTGCTTGACTAGAAAATCAATTCCAGTCAACATCGGCGGCGTAAAGGTCAGTATTGGAAATCCTTGAATCACTTGAAATTGAGCTTCAGTTAATAGTGGCTCAAATTCTAGTGGCAAAATATGTAGAGCAATCCCAGCGGTGCGAAAATGCCAGCAAAGATGTTGACGATTTTTGATCGCATCCCAAGAAACAAAGGCTTCAACAGTTCCGAGACTGCGAATTTTAGCAAGGGTTTGATCGCGATTTGCTCGATCGAGTGAACTCGCATCCATCGCGCCAACTAAGTTATAGCGATTTTCTTGTTCGATTTTGGCAATAGATTTGTTAACTTGATCGCGATCGCAAATCAGAAACGCTGGATAACGAACAATTCCTTTTGATCTCAGTTGATTAGTAACACTGTTGATC
>JADEXW010000902.1 GCA_015206935.1 Pseudanabaenaceae cyanobacterium LEGE 13415
TAAATATGTTTGCCAGTTGAAAGGCTTCGATCTGTTGCCGGGCGATATTGATTTGTATGATGAATTTTTGGTGTCTCAACTGTTGCACAAAACAGCACTGCAAAAAGGAGACACTGATTTTGAACAGGTTTGGAATGTCTTTGAGAAGCAATTGATTTGTAAAGTGTTGGAACCGATCGAGAAAGATTACGATTTCATTATTCTCGATTGCGCTCCGGGCTATAACTTGATTACTCGAAGCGCCTTGTTAGCGAGTAATTTCTATCTGATTCCTGCTAAACCTGAGCCACTTTCATTGATTGGAATTCAGCTTCTAGAACGGCGGATTCATAAACTGAAAGAAACGCATAAAACGGATGCGGCTGAAGTTGAATTGGAAATGCTGGGAATTGCATTCTCACTGTCTGGTAATAATATTTTGACGGGTCGATATTATGGGCAGGTGATGAAGCGATTGAATGAGGATTTCAGTGAAGCAAAATTATATAAAACGCGGATTCCGTCGGATGTAAATGTGTCGAAAGCGATCGATAGTTTTAGCCCGGTTGTATTAACAAATCCAGGAACAGCGGGATCGAAGGCGTTTGCAATGTTGGCTCAGGAAACGCTTCAGAAGTTGTCCGTTTTGACTCGGACGGATCAGACTTTGCAAAAGAAAATGTCGTTGGCAGCATTGGATTGATTGAAGGCTTTACGCATTCACCGGGTAATACGATCCTTGAAATCCCGTCAACTGATGTCCTGTACAAAGAAATTAACCTCGTACAGGACATCTAATCAGCCATTAAGCACTCTGAAGCGGGAAGAGGAGGTTAACGACTTGCGAAACGAAGAATGCAAGCCCGATGCCGAAAATAACTAAACCCGCAGAACGGAATTGATTGACTGTCGATCGACGAATGACGATCGCTTTTCCAATCCAATAAGCTGCTAGTGATACGGCTAATTGAATCGTCGTAAAGCCTGCTAAGTAAGCCAGCAAAGGAGTCATTTCAGCCCCAAAGATCGCTTCACCATAAGCATATCCGTGGAATACTCCTGCAACAGCAGCAAGTCCAATGACGATCGCAGTATTCAATCTATCTTTCATTAGCAACAATCCAAATAGCAGAATTGAGCCAGAGACGAACAGTTCGACCCCTGGAACATTGATGTTTGCCACATGCAGTTCAGTTCCAAGCATTGCAGACAGAACAAAGGCAATCGGAATCCAAATGCCTTGTGTTTTCATTGCAGCCAGTAAACCGATCGCAATGATAAATGCAAAGTGATCTAAGCCGATGATTGGGTGAGCAATTCCAGTGAGAAAGCCCTCAATAAAGTTCGACGGCATTCTTCCGCCCATTGCATGATGAGCAAATGCAGGAGACGCGATCGACATCAATGCGATCGTGATCAGAATGGATTTAGAAAACTTGAGCAGATTCATACTCTGTACCTCGCAGATGTAGAAGGAAATGCACCATCGGCGGGCGTTCTGGCTTGAGAGACATTTCTCCTTACAGTTGCGGGACAGCGTTGGACTTGCACCAATCTTTCCCCGTTACCTCTGAGCGCTTTTTCTACAGAACCGACGGAATGCAAGCATATCATGATCTCGGAGCGTCGCTTGTCGGTGGCACTCGAAACTTAATCTTCGGGGGGCGGTGCCGTGGGGGGAAGTTCTTCTTCACCAAAGGTTTGGGGCCAAGGGCGCGTGGTGGTGATG
>JADEXW010000020.1 GCA_015206935.1 Pseudanabaenaceae cyanobacterium LEGE 13415
AACTATGCCCGAAGAGCAGAAGAGTTCTTCCTCAAAAACTGGGTTGATGCGAAAGTTCGTCCAGGTAAACGCGGTGGTGCATTCTGTTCTTACACTTACGGCAAACATAGCTACTTGTTGATGTCGTACACCGATGACTACAATTCGCTGTTCACCTTGGCGCATGAAATGGGTCACGGATTGCACTTTGCTTGGATTGATGACAAGCAATCTTATTTCAACAGCAATCCGCCGATGGTACTGGCTGAAATTGCATCAACCTTCAATGAATTGTTGTTGCTCGATTACCTGTTGAAGCAAGCAAAAGATGATAAGTCATTAACCAAATCGTTGATCACCCGTCAGCTTGAAGATCAGTTAAATCTATTGTTCCGGCAAAGTACGATCAGCCGATTGGAGTTAGCAATTCACGATCGAGCCGCTCAAGGTAGCTTTGATCATACATTTGTCAACGAAGAGTGGATGAAACTGTATCAGACTCTATGCGGTGATGCAGTTGAAGTACTTCCTGAACATCAGTACGACTGGGCACGAATTGGGCATATCTATTTCAAGCCATTCTACTGTTACCAGTACACCGCATCGAACATTGTGAGTCTTGCTTGCTATCAGAAGTATCTTGAAGTTGGAAAAGATTTCATTCCGGGCTATCTGGAGCTTTTAGCAGCAGGGGGAAGCTTGGATCAAGTTGAAGCACTTCGGCGCTACGTTGGTGTAGATATTGAAGATCCAGCAACCATTCGAGGTGCATTAACTTATGTTGAGAAGCTTTTAGATCAATTGCAAGCAAGTCTGTAACACAGAAAAGCCTCCGAATTCGGAGGCTTTTTACTTAGTATTTGACGCGAATACGATCGTACAATTCCACATATTCTTGGGCTGGATCTTTCCAAGAATAGTCGTACTTCATTCCCTGAATCGCTAACTGATTAAAGATTTTCCGATTCTGTCCCCAAAGATCAAAGGCTCGTGTCATTCCCGACTCTAACGCGACATTATCCGACTCGTAGAATACAAAACCATTGCGCTTTTCAGGTGGATGAGCCTGATCATAATCATGATCAAACACTGTATTCACTAATCCACCCACACCCCGAACGATCGGCACTGTTCCATACTTCAGAGCAATCACCTGAGTTAATCCACAAGGCTCAAAGTTACTCGGAACAACAATCATATCTGAACCTGCATAAATCAAGTGCGATAGTTCTTCGTTGAATCCAAGTTCGATATGACAATCGGGATTGCTATTGAGAAACTCTTTTTCGTGTCTGAACCATTTGTCGATCGAACTTTCTGTTGCTGATCCAAGTAATACAAATTGTCCACCGCGTTCCAAGGTGTAATACATCGCATGATGAACGAGATGAACGCCTTTTTGATCATCTAAGCGACCGATAAAACAAACGATCGGCTTATTCTCTTCTCTCAATAACAATCGTTCGCGTAGGGCTTTGGTGTTGTAATGTTTTTGCTCAAAGCTATCCGCAGAATAATCGTAAGGAAGATATCGATCGTTCTCTGGATTCCAGAAGCCGTAATCAATTCCGTTCAGAATGCCAGTAAATTTATCTTGATGGATCTCTAAGGTATGTCCCAACCCATAGCTAATCGTTGTATGTCGAGCTTCCCAAGCATGGTGAGGTGAAACCGTGTTTACAGCATTCGCATAGACAATTCCGCCTTTCATAAAGTTGATCGAGAACGGATTAAAGTTGTCTCTTAGCTTGTCATAGCTAAAGTAGTACTCTGGTCTTCTAAGCTGTGTTGCTTCTAAGATATCTGTCCCGCCAAATCCTTGATGCTTGAAGTTGTGAATGGTGTAGCACACTCGCTGATTTGCCATTCCGTGATACTTATAAATCTCAAATAGCATCACTGGAACTAATCCGGTTTGCCAATCGTGGCAATGGATAATATCAGGTCGCTTGTTGCTTTGTAGTAAGAATTCCAATGCTGCCTTACTAAAGAACGCAAAGCGCATATTGTCATCGTTGCAGCCGTAGTAGGTTCCTCGATCGAAGAAAAAGTCTTCACTATGCGGCTCAATGAAAAAGCAGACTCGCCCATGCACCCAGCCGCAGTACACGGAACAATGTATCCAGCTATCAAACCAGGGCACATACAAATCCTTGTAAGCATCATGCAGTCCCCAAATGTGGTCATACCGCATACAGTCATACTTCGGCAGAATCAATTCGACGCAGTGCCCTTGATTCTCCAGTTCCCGACTCAGCCCGTAGACGACATCTCCCAAACCTCCCGCTTTAATCACCGGGGCGCATTCGGAGGCAATTTGCACAATGTACATTTGTATCCCCTTCTTAACAAAAATTCATTTTTGATGTCTTTATTCAATATGGAAGCTCGACTTTTTGCAATAGCGATCGCGATTCTGTCTTAAATCTTAAACCTGCTCTCAGGATGTCCGATCTATCATTTGAGCCATAGATTCAGGCTATTTCCATGACTGCAACCCTCACCAAACTGCCTCCAATTTTCGGCGCTTCACTTCCTGAGAGATCTTCTGATCCGGTTTTTCTACCGACTACAAATTTAAGATTATCCTCGATCGATGCTGCATTCGCCTGCGCTCTCCACATGCACCAGCCGACGATTCCCGCTGGCATGAATGGCGAATTGATCAGCAATCTTCAAAATATGTTCGAGCATCCCCACGATGGCGACAACCACAATGCAGGCGTTTTTGCATGGTGCTATGGTCGCATGGGCGAGTTCATTCCAGAGCTAGTTTCTCAAGGCTGTAATCCCCGAATTATGCTGGATTATTCAGGGAATCTGCTTTGGGGATTTCAGCAGATGGGACGAGATGATATTTTGAACAATCTGAAGCGAATCACCTGCGATCGACAATTCCAACCCTATGTGGAATGGCTTGGAACCATGTGGAGTCATGCGGTTGTTCCTTCTACTCCAATTCCTGATCTCAGACTGCATATTCAAGCATGGCAGTATCATTTTGCGTCGATCTTTGGAATGGACGCGCTTCAACGAGTTCGAGGATTTTCGCCGCCAGAAATGCACCTACCGAACCATCCCGATACCTTGTTCGAGTACATCAAAGCGCTGAAAGAATGCGGTTATCAATGGTTATTAGTTCAAGAGCATTCTGTGGAGCGGTTGGATGGTTCAGGATTAACACACGATCAGAAGTACATTCCGAATCGGTTAACTGCACGTAATTCTAATGGTGAAACGATTTCGATCACTGCATTGATTAAAACTCAAGGCTCAGATACGAAGTTAGTCGCGCAAATGCAACCTTACTTTGAGGCAAAAACGAGATCAAAACAAGTGATCAATAACATTGCTATCCCCTCGCTGGTTTCTCAAATTGCAGATGGGGAGAATGGTGGTGTGATGATGAATGAGTATCCGCGTGATCTATTCCGGGTCTATCATGAGATTCGAGATGCTGGAAATAACAATTCTGGGACTGTCGCGATCAATGGAACTGAGTATCTAGAGTTAATTGAATCGTCTGGAATTCGTCCAAGTGACTATCCTGAAATTCAAGCGATTCAGCAACATAAGATTTGGCAAAACGTTGATCAGATTACGCCTGAAAACGTGGAAAACGCGATCGCACAATTGAGACAAAATGACGATCGCTTTCATATCGATGGCGCATCTTGGACAAATGATCTCAGTTGGGTCAGAGGCTACGAGAATGTTCTAGAACCAATGACGGAACTGAGCGCATTGTTTCATCAGAGATTTGATACCAATGATCCGACAGTGAGAGAGCGATCGGACTATCAAGAAGCATTGTTGTACAACTTGCTACTACAAACCAGTTGTTTTCGGTATTGGGGTCAAGGAACTTGGACAGATTATGCGCGTGAGATTTATCGACGCGGAAAATCAGTCTTAAGTTAGACGAATGCGACAGGGTTCGATCGCTCTGTCGCACTCATACCAAATTGATTTTTGAGTGCGACAGATGCGGCAAGCCCCCTAACCCCCAAGTTTGGGGGAACAAGAATCAAAGTCCCCCAGAATTGGGGGATTTAGGGGGCGAAGGATCTGTCGCATTAATAGATTCGGTGTCAGTCAGAACTTTGCTGTAATCCGATTCATTGCTTCGATCACATTCTCGCGGCTGTTAAATGCAGAAATTCGGAAATATCCTTCTCCCGCTGCTCCAAACCCTGATCCTGGAGTTCCAACCACGTTACAAACATTCAGCAACTTATCAAAGAAATCCCAACTCGATAAACCATCGGGAGTCTTCACCCAAACATAAGGAGCATTCACACCACCATAAACAGAAAGTCCTGCTGCGGTTAATTGCTCACGAATGATCTTGGCATTCTCCAAATAGAAGCTAACCAATTGTTTAATCTGAGCTTGTCCCTCCTCAGAATAAACCGCTTCTGCTCCTCGCTGAACAATGTAAGAAACGCCATTAAACTTAGTCGATTGACGACGATTCCACAGCTTCCACAATTCCACCTCAGAGCCATCAGAAGCTTTTGCCGTCAAAGTCTTCGGAACAACCGTTAACGCGCAACGAGTCCCCGTAAACCCAGCATTTTTCGAGAACGATCGAAACTCGATCGCACAATCCCGCGCTCCTTCAATCTCATAAATCGATCGCGGCAACGTCGGATCGCTCACATACGCTTCATAGGCTGCATCAAAGAAAATGATCGTGCCATTCGCCTTCGCGTAATCGACCCAAGCCTTCAAATATTCCTTAGTCGCGGTTGCACCCGTTGGATTGTTTGGAAAACAGAGATAAACCAAGTCAACCTTCTGTGAAGGAATCTCTGCCGTAAAGTGATTCTCGGCTGAAATTGGCAAATACACGAGTCCCGCGTATTCTCCTTTCTCATTCGCATCTCCGGTATTCCCCGCCATCACATTCGTATCGACATACACGGGATAAACCGGATCAGTGACCGCGATCGTATTATCATGCCCAAAGATTTCCAAAATATTGCCCGTGTCACACTTCGAGCCATCGGACACAAAAATCTCAGATGCCTCAATGTCACAGCCTCGCGCCTGAAAATCGAACTTGGCGATTTTCTCTCTCAGCCATTCGTAGCCTTGTTCTGGCCCATAGCCCTTAAACAAACTGCGATCGCCCATATCTTCGACTGCTTTAATCATTGCAGTGCGACATGCTTCTGGCAGCGGTTCAGTCACATCGCCAATTCCCAAACGAATAATCGGCGCATCAGGATTCAACTGTGCGAAAGCATTGACCCGACGTGCAATTTCGGGAAACAAATACCCAGCCTTCAGCTTCAAATAATTGTCGTTAACGGTTGCCATGTCGATTCGGTTAATCAGATCTAGACTCACCATTATTCCTCGATTTCACGCAGGCTTCAAATAATCATTCCGGAGCCATTTTGATCCCCTGCGAAATTAGAAAGGGACGATCGCACACCGAACTGAAGTTTCTGCTAAAGTAAGTGGCGACTGTTCCGAACTTGTCCGAAAGTTAACCTTCACTCCGTGACGTATGGCGAATCCGTCCTTCTCATCAACCAACTCTTGGGTTAGTAAAGCGCGATCGCAGCGATCGTTCCGAGCTGTGATTTTGTTCATGCTTGCTGCGAGCGTGATGAGCGTTTGTGGATTCCGTCTCGCGTATCTCCAACTGGTCGAAGGTAAACACAATCGAGAACTCGCGGATCAAAACCGGATTCGATCGATTTCGATTGTTGCCGATCGCGGAAATATTATCGATCGCAAAGGAAAAGCGATCGTGGTGAATCGGTTATCTCGATCGGTCTATCTCTATCCGCGTGAGCAATCCAAAGACCAATGGCAGGTTTCAGCCCAACGAATCAGCGAATTGTTAGATATTCCGAAAGAAGAAATCATCAAAAAGCTGGAAGAAGTGGAATACAAATCTGTTTCCCCAGTCCGAATCCTGCGGGGACTCGATGAGAAAAAATACACTGCACTCTTTGAACTCGGACAAATTCGCGGCTTAGAAGTTCAAGCCGAATCGACTCGCCAATATCCTTACGGCAGTCTCGCCGCGCACGTTCTCGGCTACATCGGAGAAGCCACCAAAGAAGATTTCAAAGCGAATCCTCAATTTCCCAATGGAATGCTCGTTGGACAAATGGGCATCGAACGCATTCAAGATGCAACTCTACGTGGTACTTGGGGCAGACGATTAATCGAGGTCGATGCTAGCGGTAAAGAACTCAAAATGCTTGGTGTACAGCAACCCGTGGCAGGTTCACCGCTCCAGGTCACACTAGATGTACAACTACAACAAGCCGCAGAAAAAGCACTCGGCAACCGTCGCGGTGCAGTCGTCGTACTGGATGTCAAAACTGGCGCGGTGCGAGTCATGGCAAGCGGTCCGACCTTCGATCCAAATATTTTCACCCGCAAAATCAGTCAGAAAACCTGGGATGCTTTGCAAAGTCAAGATCATCCGTTTCTGAATCGCACTTTACAAGGGTATCCGCCGGGTAGCACCTTCAAAATTGTGACCGCAATGGCAGCGATGAAATCCGGTGATTTCTCTGCCTCATCAATGTTGCCCACATTCAGCGCCATGAACATTGGTGGAACCTACTTTCACGAACACGGGGACGCGAGCTACGGCACGATCGGGTTCCGAGAGGCTTTAGCCGTGAGCAGTAACACTTTCTTCTACCAACTTGGTATGAAAATCGGGCCTGAAGCGATCTCTGATTGGGGAGGTCGTTTCGGAGTTGGCACAACCTCCACGATGGGCTTAGATGGTGGCGGTCACGGAATGATTCCCACTCCGAAGCAGAAAGAGCAGCAATTCAAAGAACCCTGGTACGTCGGCGATACGGTAAGTACCTCGATCGGTCAAGGAATGGTGCAAATGACCCCGCTCGAAATGGCAGTGATGGTTTCCACGATCGCGAATGGTGGTAAACGGATCAAACCGCATCTCCTCGCAAGTCAAACCTATCAGCCGAATATGCAGCCTGAATCGCTCGATTTTGAACCCTCAGCCCTCAAAGTCTTACAAGAGGGACTCACCGCAGTCGTCCAAGAGGGAACGGCTCGTAGCTTAAATGATGGCTCGATCCCGCTTACTGCTGGAAAAACTGGAACCGCAGAAGTTCAAGGTCAAGAAGACAACTCGTTATATGTGGGATACGGTCCAGTCAACAATCCGCAAATCGCGATCGCGGTCGTGGTCGAAAATGGCGGATATGGAGCCACTGCCGCAGTCCCGATCGCGCACGAAGTCTACAAAGCCTTTTTTGGGGTCAAACCAACCCCGAAAGCAGAATAAATCCCAAAGTCACGATCGCTTGGTAGGATCAATCAGTCGATTTTGAGCGCTCCTGTGACCTACATTCCTCTTCACCATAAGTATCGTCCCCAAACGTTCTCGCAGCTTGTGGGTCAAACTGCGATCGCGACCACGCTTTCTAATGCGCTCTTGCAGAACCGCATCGCTCCCGCCTATCTCTTCACAGGCGCACGCGGTACAGGTAAAACTTCCAGTGCCCGCATTTTTGCAAAATCACTGAATTGTATTTCTGTGGATGCCCCGACGGATAAGCCTTGTGGCGTTTGTCAGACTTGTATCGAGATTACTAAAGGGAATGCTTTAGATGTCATTGAAATTGACGCTGCAAGTAACACTGGAGTAGATAATATTAGAGAATTAATCGAACGCTCCCAATTCGCACCAGTGCAATGCAGATACAAAGTTTACTGCATAGACGAGTGTCATATGCTTAGTAATGCGGCGTTCAATTCTTTATTGAAAACTTTAGAGGAACCACCGGAACGAGTTGTTTTCATTTTAGCGACCACTGATCCACAAAGAGTATTACCTACAATCATCTCTCGCTGTCAGCGTTTCGACTTTCGCCGGATTCCGATCGACGATATGACCCAACACCTCACGATGATCGCCGAGAAAGAACAAATCCCGATCGCGGATGATGCCCTCTATCTCATCGCTCAAATCTCTCAAGGTGGACTCCGAGATGCAGAAAGCCTTCTCGATCAACTCAGTCTTTTATCTGGGGATATCACCACTGAACGAGTTTGGGATTTAGTCGGTGCAGTTCCAGAGCGCGATTTAATGTCACTGATTGAAGCGATCGCACAAAATCATCCTGAATCGGTTCTCGATACCACTCGCCGCTTAATGGATCGCGGACGAGAACCTCTGATCGTTTTACAAAATTTAGCTAGTTTCTACCGCGATTTACTCATTGCAAAAACGGCTCCCGATCGCGGTGATTTAGTTGCTCTGACTTCCTCAACTTGGGCGCAACTCTGTGAATTTGCTAGAGGAATGTCGATCGAGACAATACTTTCCGATCAACAGCGCCTCAAAGAAAGCGAAATTCAACTCAAAAACTCAACCCAGCCCCGTCTCTGGTTAGAAGTAACATTGATGGGATTACTTGCTTCTGCACCTTCTACTGAGCAACCGACTCGATCGATTTCCCGTCCCGTTTCCAAACCCGTTGAATCTGCACCACCTGAACCCATTAGCGCACCTGTAAAAGAACCGCCAAAGGAAGAACCACAATCGATCGAGGAACCCACTCAAGCCGAAGAAACAGATCTCGATCGCTTATGGCAAAACATCATCAGCAATATTCAACCCTTCGGCACACAAGCCCTTTTCAAACAACACGGCAACTTAGTGTCATTCGACAGTGAAGCAGCGCAGATCAGTTTTCCGCAGAAGCTATTAGCAATGGCACAAAGTCGATCGAAGAGCATTGTTACTGCTCTCCACAAGACCTTCGGAAAAGAGATCAAATTTAGCTTAGTTGCTGCTTCAGTCACCGGAACTACTGAGGAACGCAGTACAACGATCGCCACTCCAATCGCTGAACCTTCCGAGCCTGAAATTATTGAAGATCGCGATCCCGATCCAATTCCTGAGGAACCTACTCCAGAAGCTTATACCCGACCCGATTGGGATGAGGATGAAGTAACTCGTGCTGCTAGAACCCTTGCTGAAGCGTTCAATGGTTCCTTAGTCAATGATGAAGCAGACATCGAGCCGATCGAAGCCTCTGATCTTGCGTCTGACACCTTAGAAGAAACGATCGAAGAAGAAGATGACGAGGACGATACCGACTTCTAAAACAAAACCGCGATCGCTACTTTTTTCACGATCGCGGTTCATCAACTCAATTCGGCGGCATTACAACACGACGTGCAAGACCAAGCGATTTCAACACCTGAATCGCCCACCATGTCACATCAACTTCCCACCATTTCCGACCTGCTTTCGCCACATTCGGTTGAGCATGATGATTGTTGTGCCAACCTTCGCCATAGGTAATCAACGCCGCCCACCAAAGGTTGCGCGAATTATCTTCCGCCTCATACGTTCTATAACCAAACAAATGGGTCGCAGAATTAATAAACCAGGTGCTATGCCACAAAAAGACTGCTCTTAGCACTAAACCATAGATAATGAACGACCAACCGCCCAGTAAATAAAGTACGATCGCGATTGGAATTTGCAGCATTAAATAATTCTCAGTTCGATCGAGCCAACGATAAAACGGATCGCGATCCAAATCTGGCGCAAACCGTCGATAAGACTCATAATTAAAAAACTTTTCACGCGGGTACAACACCCAACCCATATGGCTCCACCAGAAGCCACGCTTTGCAGAATACGGATCATTATCCACATCTTCCGTGTGTAAATGGTGCATCCGGTGTCCTGCGACCCAAAAAATCACTCCTCCTTGCAGTGCCAGCGTTCCAATCACCGCTAGCGCATACTCCACCACTTTAGGAACCTGCAAACTCCGGTGAGTCAACAGTCGGTGATAGCCTAAGCAAATCCCGATACTGCCAAACAACCAGTGCAGAACGATCATCACACCTAGCGCTTTCCAGGAAAAAAACCAGGGGGCAGTGAGCGCCAGGGCATGAAAGGCTCCGAAGAAAGCAACATTTGTCCACTCCAATTTGAGCGCTTTTTCGGAGTCTACTTGAACAGAATTAGAAGTCATGAAAATCCTTTACTGAGTTAACAACGATCGACCTGCAACCAAGTCAATCTCATACGCATTTCCCAACTTACGGCAAAATCCGTTACAGTTGATAAACACATTTGCAAGTAACGCTTGCATTTGTAGCCTAGCAACGATTGAGTTTTTCTGCAAGTGTCACTTACATTTTTATGTCTACTTCCCGAACTCCCACCCGACAAAGGCTGATTCATGCGGCACTGGAGCTATTTACGGCTCACGGTGTGACTGACACGACGACGAAACAGATCGCTGAATTAGCAGACGTAAATGAAGTGACGCTGTTTCGGCATTTCGGAAATAAACACGGATTGTTGTTAGCCGCGATCGAAGAAGCCGCTGTGTTCACCGAGTTAGGTCAAACCCTGGTGCAGCAAGCCGAACAAGCCGCTGGAATGGATCAAGCACTCAAAGAATATGCCACTGCTTGCCTAGAAGCGCTCGAACGAGTTCCTGAAATGGTGCGATCGGTGGTCGGAGAGGCGGGACAATATCCTGCGGAAAATCGCAAAGCTCTCGGTCGTGGTCTCACTCAGGCGAATCGCTACGTCGCCCAATATTTCGATCAGATGATTCAGCGTCGTCAAATGCAGCCGAATCTTTCAGCGGAAACTCTTGCGAGTTTGCTAAATGGAATGCTGCTAGGGTATGCCGTGATTGAATTCACCAGCGAATTTCACGAACTTTGGCAGAGTCGAGAAGAATTTTTATCGAATCTGGTGACGTTGTTTCTACAAGGTGCAATTCAGCCGTCCCAAGCGGTTTACTCAGAAGTTGAAGATCTCCCTGCTGATACGGTTCATCTAATTTTGCAACGTGCCAAAAAGCGAGGACTACAAGATTATGCGATCGCTTATGTTCTCTTTGGTGCTGGACTGGATGCGGACGAAATCATTCAACTAACGCGATCGGACTATCACGGCACTCAGCGTCAACAGGAGTTACATATTTCTCACGGTCAAATCCGTCCGCTGAATCAGTGGATTTTGGGAAAACGCTACGGTTCATACACAAAAAATCCGTTAACCCAGTGGCTCAAAAGTCGAAAAGATCCGCTTTCTGCAATGTTCTTAAATTCAAGCGGTCAGCCCATCAATGAATCAGATTTATCACAAAGTTGGGATAGTTTGACCGAAGACATTCAGAATGATCATCCTCCAAAAATTGAGCAAGCCTATCAAACTTGGTGTGTTGAACTGCTGATGCGTGGAATGTCGATCGCAGATTTACAGGTTCTCACTCGACGAGACTTGCCACAATTGCAGCCGTTTGTCGATCGAGCCAGAGAAAAAGCGGCTTTAGAGCAAGCGATTCGACTGGATCAACCACCTCGCCTGAAACCGAGTTCATAGAATTACATCTCAGTAATTCTCATAAGAGATCCTTAAAAACTCGTAGACCTGCATTCCTGAAATTCACCTATTTCCTACTTTGAAATAAGTATAAATACTAAGATTATTACTTCCGAAAATTGTAGTGATAAAAAACCTTAAAACAAGTCTCAATAATATTACTGAAATTGGAGCTTTATAAGATTTCAGATAATAAAAAACCTTATAAAAGCTTCATTGTTTTACTGTCCCAAGCACATATTTATGGTTATTTGTTAATGCTAGTTTAATGAGTGAGTAAATTCGCCCTATCCAGATGTAGGGCAAATTATGAATCCTATAAAACGACTCACCTTCACTAGCTCTATGGCAATTGAAGCGATTAACATCACGGCATGGGGGAAAGCGCTCTCGCAAACTCTCTCCGATCTCTATGAGCAACGCGCAACGGGTGAGCTTTTTATCACCAGTAAAACTTCTGCTCCGTGGCGACTGTACTTTTATGCAGGCTGTCTCGTCTACGCAACTGGAGGAAATCACGCTGTTCGGCGATGGCATCGCGCCCTCAGACAGCATTGCTATCCGTCGTGCAGTACTCAACCTTGCCCAGGAATCAACGAAATCGGTTGGGAACTCGAACTGTTAGATCATGCGATCGAGCAAAATCAAATGACAGCTTCACAAGCCAAAGCGATCTTACAAACGCTGGCTGAAGAAGTTGTTTTCAGCTTAATGAAACAACCGAAAGCAAGCTCTCAATGGCGTGCCGATCGCTTAATTGAAACTCGTCTTGCGTTCTTACCGATTGAGCCGATTTTGCAAACTGCGATCGCGCTTCAATCCGATTGGGAATCGTTCGGTTTAGATGATCTTTCTCGCACAGTTTCCACGAACTTTTTACCCGATCTGGCTCCGATTCTTCGCAAACCCAGACAGCTAGAAGCCAGCGTTTCTCCGATCATTTATCACAATTTGACCCGCTTTCTACAAGGAACTCATAGTCTGTGGGATGTCTCCGTGGCAATGCAAAAACCGCTTCCTGATATTCTTCATGCCCTGCTTCCTTGGATCGAATCCGGCATCATCGAACTCCAAGAAATCTCGGATCTTCCGCTTCCAGTGTTGCAGCTAGAAATGACCACATTTCGACCTTGTTCCGCTGCAAAAGCCCTGATTGCCTGTATCGATGATAGTCCTCTCGTCGGTCACACTCTATCCCATATCCTGAATCCACTGGGCTATGAAGTTCTCCCGATCGCGAATCCTCTACAGGGCATCACTACGCTACTCCAGCGCAAGCCCGATCTGATTTTTCTCGATCTGATCATGCCAAATACGAATGGCTATGAACTCTGTACATTCTTGAGAAAAACCTCTGTGTTTGAGAAAACGCCGATCGTGATTTTGACTGACAATGACACGATCATCGATCGACTGCGATCGAAAATGGTTGGCTCTTCTGAGTTTCTTGCAAAACCCATTCAGCCTGAAAAAACCATTCGGATCATCCAGAAACATCTCGGTCACAGTCACGAATTCTCCACACTCAAACCCGCTCAGGTTGCGATTGCCTAATCAGTTACATCCGCTGCAATCCGGGAACACTCAGTTTATTCCCGCATCAGACTTTACTACCTCTAAATTACTTAGCTTGTTTCGCGCCCAGCGAGGAAAATCTGTTATGGCTATGGTTCTTGTCATTGATGATACGCTTACCGATTCAGAAATTATTGCTGGAACATTGCGCCGCAGCGGATTTGATACCATTTCAGTTTCTAGCAGCGAAGACGCAAAAACCAGACTCGAAAACCTCAAGCCTGATGCGATCGTGCTAGACATCGTTCTTCCTGGTGAAAGCGGCTTTGAATTTTGTCGATCGCTTAAAGCAGATCCCGAAACCAGCAATATTCCGATCGTTATGTGTTCAACCAAAGATGGCGAAATCGATCGCTTTTGGGGTCTGAAACAAGGCGCTTCTTCCTACATCACCAAACCCATCAACCCAGAAGAACTCATTCGTACAGTTCGACTCCTGGTAAGCATTAGCTCGTAATATGACAACCCAGCCCACATCTTCCTCAGTTCGATCGCAGCATTTTCTGAGATTTGCTTTGTCTTCCAGCACTCAAACCATGCTGACAACCGATCGAATTACTGAAATTCTCAACCTCAACCCGCAGCAGATTGTTCCACTCCCCGATGTCTTTCCAGAAGTAGTGGGAGTGTTTAACTGGCGGGGTGAGGTTTTGTGGCTTGTGGACTTGAGTTATCTGCTTGGAACAGAACCCCTCTTTCATCAAATGGGAGCAGGAAATTACAACGCGCTCGTTGTGCAGCATCCGCAGGGAATGATCGGACTCGTAATTAATCAGATTAGCCAATCTTTTTGGTGCAATCCAGCAGAGATTCAACTGCTATCAGCCACACAGCGCACCACCAAACTCTCTCAATGTTTGCAGGGATACTGGTCAGCGCCAGAGGGCGAAACGATTTGGGTACTTGATAGTGATGCAGTGATCAACGTTCTGCATAGTCGAAGTCAGCTAACACTAAAACGCAGCACAAATTAGATTGCATTCTCGATCGTTTAGTTTTCAAGAAACAAGGACATTTTCATGCTATCGAACGGAAATTCAGCAGAGCAATCCAATTCTGCATCACCCCAAAAGCTCTCACCCAAAAACGGTGGCGCTCTCCCAAAACCGCCTGCTCCACCTCCATTACGCACAGATTCCCAGCCTGCAAAGCGTGTCACCCCTACATCAATCACGAAGCAGCCTGCTCGCAAGTTTCCGCTCGAATGGCGGCAGCAGATTACATTGAAAGCGATCGCATTAGGACTTCTTCCCGTTTTAGCGCTGGGTGGACTTGGTTATGTGAGTGCAACCCGTTCGATCACGCATGATGCGGCTGAATCTCAAAAGGCTCGATCGCTTCAACTGTCTGAGAAACTCAGTCAATTCCTTTCAGAGCGCTATCGAGATATTGAAACCTTAGCTAGCTTACCGAATTTCAAAACAATCAAGTCGCGCACCAATAATACAACTCAAGAAAAAATCACATTAGAGCAGCTCAAAGAAAGCTACAACCTTTACGACAGTCTTGCTATTTTTGACTTGACTGGAAATCCAATTGTTCAAACAGGTGCAACACCGCTAAACAATGTGAGGGCGCGAGATTATTTCCAAGCCGTTCTCAAATCGAACCGTCCAGCAATGAGCAGTCCAGACCGTTCACAGCTCCATTTTGCTGCTCCAATTCAAGATGCAACTGGAAGAACGATCGCGATCATCACAGCCCGTCTTTCTCTAGAGCGCATCGAATCATTGTTAAAAGATAGTGCGAATGCTCAAGATTATATTTTTGATGCCGCAGGCAATGTTGTGTTCGCACCTGACAAGAGCCAGTCGAATCAAACTATTGATACTCAGTTTCCAACTCTTCAGTCTCTCCGAACATCAGACAAGCTCGGCGCTTTAGCTTCTGGGAATTTGCAGAACGGTCTTTCTTTGCTCCAAAGCATCAATTCAACCGCTTCTGAGCAAGAGTATGTCATTGGGTTTGCGAAAACAGTTCCCATTGCAGGAATGCCTAATCCGAATTGGGGAGTCGTTTCTGCGGCTGATCCCCAAGCTGTGGTTGATGCTCAACGCCGTTTAGTGATCTTGCTAGCATTAGGAACACTTTCGACTGCTGCTTTGATTGCCGCGATCGCAATTTTCAGCATCAAACACGCCTCACAACTTGTTGAAAGTGAAGTTCAAGATTTGCAACGAAAACAGAAAGAACTAGAGCAAAAACAGGCTCGAATGAATGAGCGATCGCAACTTTTGAGCCAGATTGTAGAACGAATGCGGCAATCACTCAAACAGGAAGACATTCTGAATACGACTGTGAGTGAGCTTCGGTATGCGTTGAATACCGATCGTGTGATTGTGTACAAATTTCATGATGATTGGAATGGAACAATCATTGCAGAATCGGTTGGAGCGGGATGGAAGAAGATCTTAGGCGAAAAGGTCACTGATCCATTTCGAGAGGGCTTGATCGAGCGATATCGCAATGGTCGTGTTAGAGCGATGAATGATATACATGCAGCAGGTCTGACCCGTTGCCATCGTGATATTCTAGAAGGCTTCCAGATTCGGGCAAGCATTGTTGCCCCAATTCTTCAGAACGAGAAACTGATTGGTTTATTGTGCGCTCATGAATGTTCTGGAGCGCGGAAATGGGAAGAGGAAGACATTGATTTATTTACCAAGCTTTCCTCACAGTTGGGATTTGTGCTAGAGCAAGCCGCATTGTTACAGAAACAAACTCGGAGTGCAGAACGATCGCGCTTATTGAACGAGATTGTAGACAATATGCGGCAATCGCTCAGAGAAGAAGACATTCTCAATACAACTGTAAGTGAGCTTCGGTATGCTTTGAATACCGATCGTGTTATCGTCTACTTCTTTGAATCGAACTGGACAGGAACCATTGTTGCAGAATCGGTCGCTTTAGGCTGGGCGAAGATTTTAGGTGAGAAGGTCAATGATCCGTTCCGAGAGGGCTTGATTGAGCGATATCGGAATGGTCGGGTTCGAGTCATGCACGATATTGATGCTGAAGAACTTGCCGACTGTCATCGCGATATTTTGTCAGATTTTCAGATTCGTGCCAGCATCGTCGCTCCAATTCTGCAAAATGGTGAACTGATTGGACTGCTTTGCGCTCATCAATGCTCTGGAGCAAGAGTATGGGAGCCTGAAGATGTCGATTTGTTTGCTAAACTTTCGACCCAACTAGGTTTTGCATTGGATCAAGCAGCACTTCTGAGAAAACAGATTCGGAGTGCAGAACGATCGCGCTTACTCAACGAGATTGTTGATACCATGCGGCGATCGCAAAAAGAGGAGGACATTCTCAATACGACTGTAAGCGAATTACGCTATGCACTCCATACCGATCGAGTCATTGTCTATCGCTTCCACGATGATTGGAACGGAACAATCATTGCAGAATCTGTTGCATTGGGTTGGGAAAAGATTTTAGGTCGAACCGTTAATGATCCATTTCGAGAGGGCTTGATTGAACGGTATCGGAATGGTCGAGTTCGCGCCATGAATGACATCTATGCAGAAGGACTAACCGACTGTCATAAAGAGATTTTAGAAGGATTCCAGATTCGGGCAAGCATTGTCGCACCCATTCTACAGAATGGTGAACTGATCGGATTGCTTTGCGCTCATCAATGTTCTGGGGCGCGAGAATGGGAGCCTGAAGAGATTGATTTGTTTACGCAACTTGCGATTCAGCTAGGATTTGCACTAGATCAGGCAGGATTGCTGGAGTACACAGAAAAAGCTCGTCAGGAAGCTCGTCAAGAAGCGGATGCAAAAGCAGAAGAACAACGGCAACAGCGTGAATTTCTACAACGACGAGCATTGGAACTTTTAACCGAAGTTGAGCCTGTCTGTAAAGGTGATTTGACGATTCGAGCGAAAGTTACACCCGATGAAGTTGGAACGATCGCAGATTCATACAACACAATCATCACATCGCTGAGACAGATTGTAGAGCAAGTCCAGACCGCATCGAAATCTGTAGCAGAGACGGCTACAGGAAATGAATCAGCGATCGGGGCTTTGTCTGGAGAAGCAAAACATCAGATGTTAGCCGTGAGTGAAGCACTCGGACAGATTCAAGCAATGGTTGAGTCGATTCAAGGTGTATCTCAACGGGCGAAACAGGCAGAAATGAGTGTTCAAATCGCGGCTCAAACACTCCGAGCAGGGGACGAAGCCATGAACCGTACCGTTTCTGGAATTTCGGCAATTCGGGAAACCGTGGCGGAAACCGCGAAGAAAGTGAAACGACTTGGAGAAGCTTCTCAGAAAATTTCGCGCGTCGTGAATCTGATTAATGGGTTTGCAGCGCAGACGAATTTGTTGGCTCTGAACGCTTCGATCGAGGCTGCAAGAGCAGGCGAAGAAGGTGAAGGATTTGCCGTGGTTGCAGAAGAAGTTCGCACACTCGCACAACAGTCTGCAACTGCAACTGAGGAAATTGAGCAACTCGTGGAAGAGATTCAGAAGCAAACAGGCGATGTGGTTGCTGCAATGGAAGCGGGAACAGATCAAGTCGTGACGGGAACACAGCTTGTCGAAGAATCTCGTCGGCAACTGAGTCAGATTAGCCAAGTGAGTACAGAAATCAATCAGTTAGTTCGAGAGATTTCTCAAGCGGCAACGGTACAAACTCAAACATCTGTTACTGTCAGTCAAACAATGGAGCAAGTTGCTGCAATCGCAGAAGATACCTCTAAGAAGTCTGAAACCGTGGCAGATTCCTTTAGTCATTTGCTACAGGTCGCGCAGGAACTTCAAGTTAGCGTGGCTCAATTTAAGGTGAAATAGCCCTATGCTCGATCTGGATGCTGCAATTCGTGACCAAGCGTATGAGTTCTTTGTGCAAGAAGCACAGGAGTTTTTGCATCTCCTAGAAGCAGGAATTCTGGACTTGAGAGAGTCGCGTGATATTCCCAAAGTTCATACGCTGATGAGAGCGGCGCACTCGATTAAAGGAGGAGCCGCTGGAGTCGGACTGGAGAGCATTCAAGCGATCGCACATCGATTAGAGAATGTGTTTCGGGCACTGTATCAGCAAGAAGTCGAATTAGACCTGAGCTTGGAAGATCTCTTGTTGCAAGCTTACGATGCACTACGATCGCCATTGATGCAGGAGATTGAGACGGGGAGGCACGATGCTAAGGGTGCAATTGAGGTCGCAAATCCGATCTTTGAACAATTAGAAACGCGGTTGGGAGATGCGCTGAGAAGCGAGTATAAATTGCCAACTGCGGCTGAACTGGGAATTGATATTGTTTATGAGATCTTTAGCGGGGATGTCACTTATGCACTAGCAAGACTCGATCGCGTTTTAGCGAGTCCTGATACAGAGCAAGTTGCAGGAGAAATTCGCGCCCAAGCTGAAGTATTCTACGGGGTAGGTGAGCTTGTTAACTTACCAGGATTTGTTGCGATCGCACGAGCAACTTTAGATGCACTGATTCAACATCCTGAGAATTTTCTATTGATTGGACATATTGCACTGGCAGATTTTCGAGCGGCGCAGGCTTCAATTCTGGCAGGCGATCGAGTGCAAGGGGGAAATCCTAGTCCAGCATTGCTCAATTTTTCTCAGCCTCAAGGTGCGATCGGGGAACAGGCTGAACTAGCTGAGTCAGCAATGAGCATGAACTTCTCCAATTTAGAGGCGATTTTTGGCGAGGCTCAGGAACAATCAGAAGAAATCACAGAGCTTCCAGATAATGTATCCGAGCAGGTTTTTGAAGATTTAGAAGCAGAATTATCAGAGTATACGCTCGAAGAATCTCCAGTTGATTTAGAGGGTTTGGATTCGCTCTTCTCTGAGGAAACACCCACTGATGATTCAGAAATAGACGATGCTTTTGCTGAAATCTCTGCATTCGCAGAAGAACTAAAAGCTGAAACTATCAACGCTGATCTACCGCTACATGAGTATGAGACGGAATCGATCGTTAAACAATCAACGGAAGAATCATCGATCGATCTCTCGCCCTATGTTCAAAAGGCTTCAACTGTAGAATCAAAGCCTAGACCTGCAACAACTCCGCAAGCACCTTACATCTCAGGCACAATTAAAGTTGATCTTCATCGGCTCGAAAAGATTAATAACTTAATCGGTGAATTGGTTACAGAAGAAAGTAGTGCTGTACTGCAAAATCAGCAGCTTCAAAACATTATTGCAGTCGTGGCGAGACGATTGGCGCATGTGGAGCAGGTTACGAAAGATTTGCAAGATTGGACAGACTATAATCAGCGATGCTCAGTCCGGTGGCAATCTGGTTTGAATCACTCTGCTCAACATGGTGCTTTTAATACTCAATTTGATCCCCTCCAAATGGATTCTTACAATCGACTGCACTTAATCGCGCAGGAGATGATCGAAGAAACCGCACAACTTGGGGAAGCAATTCGCGACATCACACTGATTTCACAGCAGGGACAACAGTTACAGCGGCAAAAACAACGAACACTGAAACAAGTTCGGAATGAGTTATTACGCGCTCGGATGTTCCCGAT
>JADEXW010000903.1 GCA_015206935.1 Pseudanabaenaceae cyanobacterium LEGE 13415
GTCCACTACAAGGGGCATCAACAAGAACTAAATCCATTGTGTTCGGAAGTTCTTCAGCCAGAATTTTAGAATCTAAGGTCAAAACAATAGAAGGTGTAATCTCACATCGCTTAAAGTTCGAGATCAATGCGGCTCTACGTTTCCCGATGACTTCATTACTAAATAATTGCTTGGGGTGAAACGTTGTCCAAGCGAAGACACTTTTTCCACCTGGAGAGGCACACATATCAAAGATCAAATCGGCAGAGTTGATTGCGCTGAGTGCCGATGCTGCAAATACCGAGGAGAAATCGAGACAGTAAAAATAGCCCGAATCATGCAGCGGATGTTGTCCGGGCTTTTCTTGCAGAGACAATCGATCGACAAAAATAGGCTGCCACTCCAAACGCGGCTCAATCTCGAAAGGTACAGTTTCCGGTCTTGGTTTGCACCAGAGAATGCAGGGATTAAACGGTTTGGGATGCACTAAGGCATCAATGAATTGTTCTTGCTCGATCGCGTCTACGAATAGTTGGCGACTGAGTTTGATTAATAAGTTAGATGGCTTGCCCATTCTGTTCTCGGATGCGTGTTGCCCAGACTTGATTTTGATCCAGGGTTAACACAATTCTCTTATAAAACTCGTTCTCAAGCTCCAAAACTAAGTACCGACCCGATCGAGTGGCATACCAGAATTCCTTACCGCGATCGGTGTAGTAAGTTCCAGCTTTGATCACTCCGGGTAAAAAGGTTCCTGGCAATCTTGCATCTGTCCAACTGCTCGGCGGTTCTTCGGTGGAAACTTGCTTGATGTGACTCATTGGAATGTGCAGATCAGCATTGTAGTAAAACGCCCAAAAGCGTTCCCACCCATCTAAGTCAATCTTTAGCTGATCATCAGAAATAGAGAGTTGCATCGTTCTAACCTAAATTACGAAACTGATTCATAAAAGCCCGATCGATAAAATCTTTCATCCACCATAACAACCGCGATCGCCCAATTCCGAACGTTCCATAAGATGCGACTGCGGCTTGATCGCCTGTTCCAATCAAACTGAGGTAAGTTTTCTGAGGATGATAAGGCTTCAACGGTTGACCTTTCAGCGCTGCACAGAGATTTTCAAACAATGGCTTGCCTTGTCGAACTGCAAACACGCCTGCTTTGGGTCGATCGTAGTTCATCATTGTTGCAATATCACCTGCTGCAAACACCTGAGAATGAGACACAGACTGCAAAGTATCATTCACGAGAATGAATCCTTGAGCATCTGTCTTGAGTCCAGATTGCCGAATCCAATCGGGTGCAGAAGCGTGAGTCACCCAAACCGTTTCTTCTGGAGCAAAGTTTGTTCCGATCGTTTCTCCTAAATGCAATTGAATGCCTCGCTGAATCAGCAATTGTTTAAACTGACGACGTACCCAAGGACTATGTTTCGGCATTAATTCTCGATCGCGCTGAAACAGATGAATTATTGTTGCGGGTAATTGGTGTTGCATGTTCAAAGCCAGTTCAACGCCACCTGTTCCCCCTCCAACGATCGCTAATTGCTTCGGATTGCTCTGAGCGAATTCATCCCACCACTTGAGAAACTGAGAAATTGGTTTTGCTCCAATTCCTTTCGCGCCTGCTGGAATGGTTGGAGTACTGCCAATATCGATCGACACCACATCAAATCCAATGGTCTGTTTCTCACAGATGATGCGATTCTGCTCTAATCCAATGG
>JADEXW010000904.1 GCA_015206935.1 Pseudanabaenaceae cyanobacterium LEGE 13415
GGTAAGTAGTGACGAATAAAAGAGCTGATTGCGACCGATGTAACTGTCGGCGTTACAGTCTCGATCGTCTTCCACTGAGAACTGTGAACGTCGATCGTCTTATTGCTGTATTGCCAGAACAAAGATTCCACCTCTGCTTCTGTTGTTTCTAGCTCTAGCGCTAAAACTTCCAGCACCATGTCTGCTTCTTCTAGCGCATTCAGTTGATTTCGATGAGAATTAGTTGCGCCTGCAATTTTCGCCGCCAGCTTATCATCAACTTGGATGATTTTAGTTGGAGCTAAAATACCCAAACGAATACAAGATTCACGACGATGACTGCCTGCTAGTAGCTCGTGTTTACCGGATTCCGTTGGATGGGGTCTAGCAATTAAATCCTCTAAAACTCCAATCTCCTTGATGCTCTGCATTAGAGCTTTAAGCTTCTCTTCATCTAACGGGCGATTCTTTGCTCTTGGAAGCAGGTCGCGAGGATCGATTTGTTGAGCAGAGACACCAGCCTGAGTTAGAACTTGATTGAGGTCTTGCTTTGTCTGAAGTCCACCTTCTAATGCTGAAAGAACTTGAATCGTTTTGGTATCTCCCAACATATTTGTCATATCTAGTTTTTGTTTAGGCATAAGCGACCTCCAGAGACAACAGGCGATCGACAATCCGTTGATACGGCTCAATTAGTTTTTCGGTTAAATCATCACGCTCTTTGGTGCTGTGATTCTCTTGAATGTACCGATCAATAGGAACTCCTGCGAGTTGTGATTCCGTAAATTTGATTGAGCGAGGAACCGAATCAAAAAGATCGACACCTTCTACCTTTGACAATGAAACTAACGCCCCCTTGCTGATGTTGGTGTTGTCGGACATTGTAGGCAACACTCCTAAAATTTCTAATTTAGGATTGGAGCGCGTTTGTACAACTTGAATTGTGTTAAGAAGCTGCTTGTAACCCTTTGCCGAGAAATACTGACATTGAACAGGAATTAAAACGAGATCACCAGCAGTGAGAGCAGAGTAGGTCAAACGTCCCAGAGAGGGCGGACAATCGATGAAAATGTACTCATATTGGCTCAGCTTATTGAGTTGCTCCTTGAGAATGAAATGCGAATCTGGAGTAGCAACTAGCTCTACTTCTTTCTGTGCTAATCCTATGTCGGCAGGAATGAGGTCAATCCCCCACTGGGTTGAGAGAATAATAGCATTGGGATCTTGCTGCACATTTAGAAGATTGTAGGCAGTCAATTGATCGTCTAGAATCTCACGAACACCCAGTCCGTCGGTGCAATTTCCTTGAGGATCAAGATCGATCGTTAAACAAGTTTTCTTCCGGCTAATCAATGAGGCGATCGCGATCGTCGATGAAGTTTTTGCGACTCCTCCCTTCTGATTCGCGATCGCAACAATCCTGGTCATACTTTTGAGGCTCCTATTTCAAACTGCAAATTCATCAAACAGAACGCTAGAATTTTGCTCACCTTCGGGCAGAACTGAATTCGGGAAGAAGCTGTATCTTGATAAGCACTAGAAATTGCATAGGTTTTCCGAAAATCCTTGTGTACTGACAACGTTATCAGTACGAAGCGCAACGTTCTCCGAACTTAGGAGGTGGCACGAAATTTGAGTAATGACAACGTTATCAGTAGAAAAGAAATTTGTGTAGAGACGAACCACATTTCTCAGTTTTTTGTAGCTGTTGGAATCATAAGGC
>JADEXW010000905.1 GCA_015206935.1 Pseudanabaenaceae cyanobacterium LEGE 13415
GGTAGCGTCAGAGCTGCTCATAGATGCCCATCCGTGGCTTACACGTATGGTAACTATAAGTGTCGCAATTCGACGTACCGACATTCCCACTCACGGCCCCAAATGACTGTACCCTGGAGTGATACCACGGCCTCAAATGGAATACACAGAAGCCTCAACTGTTGCTCGATTAAGACCAGTTCAGCCTGAATTGAGACCGTGTTTTCTTGATCTAAGTGTCACTACAACAAAAAGTCATACTTGGTGAGCTTTGTCGCATTCACTCGGATCTGAAAGTCGGCCGTACCATTGCCATCCACGTCCCCGGAGATGATGTTGCTCGCGTAGCGAAGCTCGCCGGATTTGTGGCTGAACTCTGCCTTTCCAATGAAGCGAAAGGCTTGGTTTCCTGACTTGATCGAGTTCGCATCGATACCCCTCAAGTCGATCAGATCACCTTGGGAGGAACTGAAATCCTTGATCTGGTCCCTGCTTTTTCCTACAGCCGAATGACTTGTATGACTGAAGCGGAACACGTCTGCCCCTGCCTCTCCCCATAGGGAGTCGGTGCTCCGCCCGCTACCGCCAATCAAGATATCGTCACCATCTCCGCCGTATAGTCTATCCTTCCCGGTGCCCCCATCCAGCACGTCATTGCCACCCATACCACGAAGTACATCATTGGCATCACGGCCAAAGATTTTATCCGTGGCGTCGCCGCCGGTCAGAATGTCGCCTGAGTTCGTGCCTTGGGTAGACTTCGTCCAGCCCAAGTCTCCGCTACTCATGCCTCCTCTTCCCAGAAGGTAAGAGTAGGCAACGACGGCATAATAATAAAATGCACTGAAATCTGAGAAGTTATCGAGTTCATGCGTGTCGAGGAAGCTCATTGTATGTCCGAAGGAACTTCCATACGGCGTAGGGACCTCCCCGGGCTTCCATCTATATATGTCCCAGCGAGAAACTTCGTCTATGTTTCCTGGATATGACCAAGTGACTTGGGTGCCGTTGGTAAATAGGCCATCAGACGCTTCGACATTTATTGGAGTGACTAATGGCATCTAATTTCACCTTCAGAGTTCAGGTGCCCTCAGGATCCGGTAAGAACATTTATCCTGGCTGATCCACCCCAGAAAGAGCGCAAAGGTGGTGCTCGCAAACTCAGTAGAACACTAAATAAGAAACCTCGTGCGCCAGCCTTGGGATTGCTCAAGCGGGTGAAACTCGGACGGGTGCTTGCAGGGCGCCCTACAACGACTTGCGACCTACCAGTGGAGCCAATCTGTAGTTTTTCTATAAGGTGCTCCTGTAAGTCGACCTGCACACTTCTCTTGTAGGTCTCTGAGTGGGCAGCCTGCCGGAGAAGCCTCTACCTTCTATATATCATTGGAGTTTCTGCCGGGCAGACCTGCAGGATAAGTCTGCATCCCCTGTAGACCTGGAACTAGCTGGTCTGGCGCCGACCATCAACTCAATCGAGAGTATGTTCGCCGAGTCTAGTATTCCATAATCCCTCTCCCGAAAGTTATAGCCAGTATTAGCATCTAGGATGGTGCCAGGGTCACCGCAACACCATTAAGAAGTACTGCCTGAGTTGCGTTCTCTCAAATCAGCCATAGCCCGGTAGTTCAGCTGTCCCGTTCTGATTGTAACGAGTAAAATAGGTGTAACTGGCCACGGAGCAGATTATGCAACGCTTTCGTCTTACTACTGCTT
>JADEXW010000906.1 GCA_015206935.1 Pseudanabaenaceae cyanobacterium LEGE 13415
TAAGAGACAGAGCGAGAACACTGCCATCAAAACTGGCGCTTTGAAACTTAATTTTCTGAGTAGAATCCGGCTGAATCGCTTGAGTTGCTATGGTTTTAAGTTCTTGTTTCAGCTCTTGATTCGAGGGGATTTTATCGACAAGCTGATTCAAGAGTGCGAGGTAATCCGCAATTGGATCGCCCTCTCCGTTGAGCAGATGGATTTTCTCATGTTCTAGCCTGTAGTCTCGGATATCTGGATAATCCGGCACCCATCCCAAGCCCCTTTTGACCATAATAGCTTCACTCGTTTATTCATGCTGTAGCGGCTGACAAGTCACAAATGCAACACAACTTCTAGCAAATCATAAATGGAATTTGAGAGTGATTTGTCAAACTTTTAACTGTTTTTAAGGTGGATGAATAGAAAGAGGTTGATTTAGCCCTGAGTTTTGTTGATACAGTTGGGAGGAATGGAAGTGATTGATTTATGTGGCAATACCTTCTGAAACGGCTTTTGGGTCTAGTCCCGGTTGTATTTGGAATTACGTTGGCGGTCTTTGTGTTGTTGCGGTTTATTCCGGGCGATCCTGCGATCGTACTTGCGGGAGAACGGGCAACTCCAGAGCAAATTGATGCGCTCCGAACTCAGTTAGGTCTCGATCGACCTGGGTATATTCAATATTTCGCCTTCGTTGGCAATCTGTTGCAGTTGAAATTAGGTAACAGTATCTTAAGCGGAATTCCAGTTCTGGATGAGATTCGATCACGCTGGGCGGCTACATTTGAGTTATCGATCGCGGCGATGTTTGTCTCGATCGTACTTGGAATTCCAGCAGGCATGATTGCAGCGGTGAGGAAGAATCGCTGGCAGGATCAAATGACGATCGCGGGTTCATTACTCGGTGTTTCACTTCCGGTCTATTGGTTGGGATTGTTGTTAATTTATCTATTCTCAGTTTCGTTAAAATGGTTGCCTCCCAGTGGTCGGATCAGCATTGGGTTTGACATTCAACCGATTACCGGATTCTATGTATTAGATACGTTATTAAGATTCAACTTGCCTGCATTCATTGATGTCATCACACATTTGATTCTTCCAGCGTTGACTTTAGGAACAATTCCACTCGCGATCGTCGCTCGGATTACTCGCAGTGCAATGTTAGAAGTTCTCTCTCAAGACTATATTCGGACAGCAAAAGCGAAAGGATTATCCGATCGATTAGTGATTTTTCGTCATGCACTAAAGAATGCACTATTGCCGATTAATACAACGATCGGACTTCAATTTGGAACGTTGTTAAGTGGTGCAGTGTTAACCGAAACGATCTTTTCTTGGGCGGGAATTGGTTCTTGGATTTACGACGGCATTTTGGCACGAGATTACCCAGTGGTACAAGGTGGCGTAGTGTTTGTTGCGATCGTATTTGTCTTGATTAATTTATTAGTAGATCTGTCGTATGCAATCATTGATCCAAGAATTCGATATTAGTCGATCGCGCTCCTGGAGGCGATTTTGGCAATCCACTTCGGGCAGAATCGGATTGATTTTAACCATTGGACTGTTTGCGATCGCGATTCTTGCACCCGTTCTAAGACCGTATGAATTTGGCAGCGATCGAGATTTCATTGCTAGATTGCAAGCTCCAAGCGCGGCTCATTTACTTGGCACAGATGGATTAGGACGCGATTTGCTCACATTGATTTGGTATGGAA
>JADEXW010000232.1 GCA_015206935.1 Pseudanabaenaceae cyanobacterium LEGE 13415
TAGAGCAATTCATTCCCGATAATAAATGCCAATTGTGAAAAACTTTGGAGGAAGAAAGCAAAATTTCGGATTCGTGCTATTTTTCTGTCAGTGCCGCACTTCGCTCGATCGCGAATTTCACCGATCGCAGTAATTGCTGAATCGTAATGTCTTCTTTGCTTAAGTAATCCTGAACGCCTGCCCGAATCGAGGCGAGTGCGAGATCCTCATCATCGATCGCGGTAATGACTACGATCGGAATGTCCGGAATCGCCTGCCGAAATTTCAACACTGTTTCAAGTCCGGAGGAATCTGGCAAGCGCAAATCGAGTAGCACAACATCAAAATTCTGACCTGCCTGAGCTTTGTACTCTTTGCAGATCGAAATCGCTTCAGCTAACCGTTCGACTTGTGCTAGTTTCCACTGATCTCGTCCAGCCCTTAAAAAAGTGCGACGAATTAAAACTGCATCATCTGGATTGTCTTCCACCAGCAGAACGTGAATCGCCGATGAATCAATAGAATTGGACTGAGAAACCATAGTCATGCTTCCCCTATAATTTTTTTTGTAATGATAGTTACATAGAGACAGGCAGCGATGCCTATCCTAGCAAACTTAAGTGTTGTTAATTAGCAACAATACTCTTTCTCGGCAGAATGCGACGCGCCGCTGAGAGTGTCACAATGAAAGAGTCCGTCTATTTTTCTTGATGCTTATGCCTCCTCGTTGGTCTCGAATTCCCGATCGTAAAGATGCAGACTTTCGCCAACTCGACGATCGGATGACTTTTGCTACCCATGTTGCTTTATTTGCTGCGACTAATTCCGGAATCTGGTTTTTCCGCACCCTGCAAAAAGCGGACTGGGATTGGTCAATTTGGGTGACGGGTGGATGGCTTGCGGTTCTAGTGGTTCATGCGATTTATGTTTTCGCGATCGCAGACTACTCTGAACCAGTTGCAGCAGCAGTTCCAAAGGCAACGGGATTCAAACCGAAAGAAAAACCATCAAAATCCACCAAGAGGTAGGAGTTTTCGCCATCCTAGAATCAGTACGGTTTAATCATTGAACCCTTAAATAGAGTTATGGCAACTTCTAGTACTTCAGAAGCGATCGAGGCTTTGGCGGCGGAGATCGGTGAATCGGTTTATATCGATGTGGCAAAATGGCATCTTTATCTGAATGATGCTCACTTGCATACGGTGTTGGCTGAACGGCTGTTTCCGTTGGTTTCGGGTGGTAAGACGATTCAGGAAGATGATGTTCTGAAAATTGTTCAGGGCATTCCGGTGAAGTTGGGCGGCGGGAAACGTGAGGTTCCTTTGCTTGATTTGCTACCGATGCAGTGCCAGGTGAATTTGATCGATACGTTGGAAGAGTTCCAGCGCAATTTGTAGTGGGATTGGCTTCGTTTTGGTTGAGTCGTGCCCCCTAAATCCCCCATTCTGGGGGACTTTGAGCAAGAAAGATTTCTAGAATTCCAAGGCGCTTTCTCTCTTCAAAGTCCCCCAAATTTGGGGGATTTAGCGGGCATCAGCCGCTTCAACCGCAGCGAAAAGATCAACTCTGCAAACAGCGAATCGCTTCCAATAATCCTCGCGCCTTATTCAGTGTTTCCTGATACTCACTCTCCGGCACAGAATCCGCTACCAATCCCGCACCCGCTTGCACTTGAACGCGATGCTTTCCATTCCCCTGATCGCGGACGACCATTGTCCGAATCGCGATCGCGCTATTCAATTGACCTTCAAAATCGTAGTATCCATACGCACCGGAATAGACACCGCGCCGACAAGGTTCGAGATCATGAACAATCTCCATTGCTCGAATCTTCGGCGCACCGCTTACCGTTCCCGCCGGGAATCCAGCTTTGAGCAAATCCCAAGCCGTTTTATCGGGTGATAGCTGTCCAACAACATTACTCACAATGTGCATGACGTGAGAGTAGCGCTCAATCACCATTAGTTCATCAACTTTCACGGTTCCATTAATGCAGACGCGCCCTAAGTCATTGCGTCCCAAATCAACTAACATGACATGCTCTGCAACTTCTTTCGGATCAGCTAATAAATCCTGTTCTAAGGCGAGATCTTCCGCGTGAGTTTTACCACGTTTACGAGTTCCAGCGATCGGGCGAACCGTTGCAATTTTCGGTTCACTTGGAATTGGTCGTTCTGCTTTCACGAGAACTTCTGGACTCGATCCAATAATCTGCCAATGGTTGAAGTGGAAATACGCCATATACGGTGAAGGATTGATCAATCTCAGCGATCGATACAATGCAAACGGTTCTCCAACATACTCTGAAGCTAGCTGCTGAGAAATCACAACCTGGAAAATGTCACCCGCTTTGATATGCGCTTTCGCGGTCTCAACACTGGCGCAGTATTGTTCTTTCGTCGTGTTACTTGTCCAAGCGATCGCAGAATCATTGTTCGGCTTCCAAGACAGCAAGCGCGTTTTTTCAGGCAATGGAGATTGCAGTTTATTCACCAACTGAGCGACGCGATCGCAAGCTTGTTGATAAGCTGCTTCTAAATTGGTATTCGGATCGCGTAAATCTGCATAAGCGATCGCCCAAATTTTCCGCTTCACCTGATCAAAGATCAACACTTGATCAATCTGCATCCACAATCCATCCGGCAAATCGTCCTCAGTCGCTTCATAAATCGGAACGCGCGGCTCGATCCACTTAATCAGTTCATATCCCCAGAAGCCAAACAATCCCCCAATTCCCGGCGGCAATTCTGGCAGTTTTACAGGGTGATACGGCGCTAAACAGTCCGACAAGGCAGCAAACGGATCGCCCTCAAACACTTTCTGAGTTCCATCCCGATGTGTTTGAGTTGTGCGATCGCCTCTCGCTTCCAAAGTCCACAGCGGATCACATCCTAAAAAGCTATACCGTCCAACCGTTTCCCCACCCTCAACCGATTCCAGCAAAAAACTATACGGTTGCCCATCACAGACGCGATACCACGCCGAAACAGGCGTATCCAAATCGGCAACCCATTCTTGATAGACCGGGACAAAATTTCCTTGCTGTGCGAGTTCGGTAAACTGAGAAAAATCGGGAGAAATCATAAAAGCTGAGGATAACCGTAAGAGTTAGAATACAAGTTTTCTTTTACCAGTGAAGCGCTAAATTTACAGCCTCTATGCCAAGATGAAGCATGAACTGGAGAAACAACGAATGCAGGTTCAACAAGAATACATTCAAATTTCTGCCGAGATTCGAGATGGTAAGCCTCGAATCGCCAACACACGCATCACTGTAGAAGATATCGCGATTTGGCACCTCAAACAGGGATATTCCTTGATTGAAATCGCAGGAAAATATGACTTGTCGATCGCATCTGTCTATGCAGCAATGGCATACTACTTTGACCATCGAGAAGACATCGATCGACGCACAGCCGAAGAAATCGAGCAGATTGAGGTATTGAAACGGTCTTCTCCTTCGCGCCTCGAAGAAAAACTCAGAGCCTTAAGGAATGACGCAACGAATTCGCTTTCATCTTGACGAAAATGTTGATCCTGCGGTTGCTCAAGGATTGCGTCGGTATGGAATCGATGTCACAACCACGATCGAGGCTCAACTCCGAGGACAACCCGATCCCGTTCAACTCGCATTCATTCGAGAAACAGAGCGGGTTCTATTCACTCAAGATTCTGATTTTCTAATCATCGCCAGCACAGGTGATGATCATCCGGGCATCACCTATTGCAGAAAAGGAACGCGATCGATTGGAGAAATCATTGAAGCATTAATTCTGATTTACGAGGTCATGACTCCTGAAGAAATGGCAAATCATGTTGAGTATCTTTAAAACAAGAGAAGCCAAACTTTAACCGAGTGGGCTAAAATTTGGCTCCTAAAAGCACGTTTAAGACGATCGAAATTAAGGATCGTAGGGTTTACGACCGCTGAACTTCAATTTCGCAGGTTCGGGATTCGATCCGATATTGCGAGGAACACTGTTCACCGCAACACGACCCGGATTGACCTTCTCAGGGAAGACACCATCATTGGGGTGCAGATACTGAATGTCACCATCGGGGAAAATGCGATAGACCTTGTAGTTGGTGATCTTGAACTTCGTGCGAAGTTGTCCACCCAAGGCAAGGCAATGTTCCTTTCTGGCTAAATACAGCAAGTTGTCGCCTTGGCGCATCTTGGCTGCACCACCCATCGGCATCTCAAAGACTTGCTCTTTGGGGCTGCTCCATGTGATGGCATATTTTTCTTCTACTAAGGCTTTGGTCAGCAGTCCGCCTGTACTGCCTCCGAACAAAGGTGCTTGTCCAGTAAGAGTCTCTGACATAAGGTCTCGCTCTAAACGTTTTTAGGCATCCTATCACCGGGTGTTTACAGCTTTAACGAATCCGTAACAGTTGTTAATAGGTGCAGCGTTCACGCTCCGTCTAAGCGCGGATAACTTCAAGTTTCTTTGCAGGAGTCGAAACCCATCCCTCCCAAATTTCTTGATGCAGTTTCCAGGCTCCATCCTCACACCATCTGGGATCTTGCTTCCACCTCCGCTTGTGATAGGTGACGCTTACCCAGTATTTCCCTTCTTGTATCGTGTGATGCCACCACCCGCCTGAGTTTTCATAGCCTCTTAGGTAAAGCTGATTTTTATACCAATAGAATTCACCTTTGATAATAAACTCCAAGCTTTCTCCAGGTTGAAGGAGACGAAAATCAGTCTCTCTCGGCTCGTAAGTGCCATTTCGGTTGTAGCCACAGTCGAGATCTTGCCCCGATTTATCTTGTAATGCAGGGATCAGACAATGAAGTAGAAAGAGATGAGGGGCTGAGGAAGTGTTTTGAATCCGAAGTTTGAACTCGATTGGAGTGAGCGTCTCAATGTTGTCCGAGAACGGAACGACTACTTGATTCGGCGCGATCGCTTCAAACTGAATTCCATCCACTTCGACACTTGTTGGCTCTGCAAGTTCGACAAGACGAATCAGAATGAAGTCCGTTTCCAAAGCAGTTGATTTCCATTTTGTGCCAGAGGGAAGGCAATACTTGAACCGCAGTAAGTATTCGCCTGCTTGCAAATTCTCAAAGGTTGCTCGAAGTTGGCGATCGCGTGGAAATCCCCAAAATTCCAAATTTAACTGTCCATCTCGCCAAATCAAGCGAAGATTTTCAATACAGGCAACTTCCCGCCACGAAGGAGAGTTTGCGGGCACTTCGCGATAATTCAGGAAATTAATGTCACAGGGTCGAATCAGCTTACCTGGAAGTGGCTTGAGAGAAGAGTCAAATAATTCGGGCAGGACTCCAGACAAACAAGCGGTTCGACGGGTTGAACTGTGATTTTGAGTTGCAACCGACAACATCGTAAAACTGCTTGCAGGTGGACGGGTTGGAATCGGTAATACAATCGGGTAGTTTTTCGGCGATGTCCTGATTTCTAATCCATCGTGTGTTAGATCCAATGATTGCTTTTTCATGATTGAGAAAGTTAGTCTCTCGATCGAGTGGTCTATATCGTTCTTTTACTCATCTCAAACGTAAACCACTGGATTTTAGGGATAGAGGAGTTGATGATACTAAACTAAAGGAAAATCCGTTTATTAGAATTATGTCTTTACAGGAACTTAAAGAGCAAGCTCGGCAATTGAATGTTAACGATCGTCTTGAACTTGTCCAATCGATTATTGAATCCTTACAGGATGCGCCAAACCCATCGCCTGAGCGATCGCGAGCGATCCGACAAATGAAGGGCTTATTAAAAACGGATCAACCCGCACCAACCGATGAGCAGGTACAAACCATGCTGGAGGAGCGTCGTTTGGAGAAGTACCTTTAGTGAGAGTCTTACTAGATACCAATATCATTTTGGACTATTTGCTAGAACGAGAGCCATTTTTGCAAGATGCAGAAGTGTTATTTGAAGCCATTGATTCTGGAAGCGTCCTGGGGTATGTGACCGCCACAACACTCACTGATATTTTTTATATTGCTCGTAGACAGACGCGCAGTAATGAATTAGCTAGGCAAGCCGTTTCAACGACTTTGATCGCAATGGTGATTTGCCCAGTCAATCGAGGAATCTTAGAGTCAGCGTTTGTGTCAGGCTTAGTTGATTTTGAAGATGCAGTACAGATTTCTTGTGCTGTATCACAGAATTTAGATGCGATCGTAACTCGCGATATTCAAGGATTTTCTAATTCGCCCCTTCCCGTATTGTCAGTACAGCAATTGTTAGAGCAACTAGACACTGTGAATTAATCTCTCGATCGAGAAGTTCTCTTCCGCTGTACGGTTCGCTTATTGTCTCCAGTGGGTGCGATCGGGATCGTAAAGTGGAATTCACTGCCGCGATCTTTGCCGCTCGATTCTGCCCAGATGCGCCCACCCCAGTTAGTAATAATTTGGCGACAGATGGCGAGTCCGAGACCTGTACCGCCTGTGGTGCGACGAAGTGCGCCTTCTTCTTGGTAAAAGCGATCGAACACGGTTTCTAGTCGATTTTCCTCAATGCCACGTCCGGTATCGGCAACAATGACTTCGAGCATTGCACCTTCATGATGCTTCGCGCGAATCGTGACTCTGCCTTGAGAATCGGTGAATTTGCAAGCATTGTCGAGCAGTTTGGTCAGGACTTCAACAAGCCATTCGCCATCGACTTGAACGAGAGGCAGTTCGGTTGAAAGTTGCGTCACAATCTGCGGCAGTGAAGCTGCCATTCTACGGGCTTGCAAACTGCTAAGAGCAAGATCAACACATTCCCAAAGCGGCTGAGGTTCGATGCGCCATTCAACTCGTCCACTCTCAAGCCGCGATAGAGTCAGAAAGTCTTGAATGAGTTTCCGCATTCGTTCCGCGTCGGATAATGCAGAATTTAACATTACTTGCCGCAGATCTTGAGACATATCCGGTTCGCTGGCAAGGCTTTCGAGACACACTTGGATTGTTGAAAGTGGGGTGCGAAGTTCGTGTCCGGTAATTGCGATCAAATTGCTGCGAGTTCGATCGAGGGCTTCTAATTGCTGATTCAAATCCTCTAAATTCGCAAACGATTCTGCTTGAATGAGTGCCACACCCACTTGAGTCGCGATCGCTTCAACCATTTCAACTTCATCGCGCTCTAAAATGTGGGGAGTTGTGCCACAGTAATGCAATTCGACCATGCCTAGAAGCTGGTTTTGGTGCAAGACTGGAACCATTAACCACGATCGAATTTGCCATTCTTCGGTGAGTGATTTGAGAGTACGATCGCCATCTTTAATCATCGAAAATCGCGCATCTGTTTGCGTGTCTTCGATAAAAACGGCTTCTTCGCGTTGAACAACTTCTTCAAATAGCGGATTTCCTTGCAGTGTCCAAGTTCGACCCGCTAAAGAAGGAGCCGAATCGAGTAAATATTCATGCTGCAAAGTCGCAGAAGAATCTGAAGATTTGCAGCGATAAATTAAGCAACGTCCTGCACCGAGAACTTTGCCGAGTTCTCCAGCCGCAACATTGAGAATTTCATCAGGATTTAGCGATCGACGAACTGTTGCAGTGATCGAATTCACTAAGCGTTCTTTGCGTTCTTTTTCTGCGATCGACCGATACGCTTTGGCGAGTTTATACTGTCCGGCTTGTAAATAAGTGACTAATCGATCGGCAAATGGAGCCGGATCAACTTGATTGATGTCGCTCATTGAACCTGTTGCAATTCTTGCTAACACAGGAGCAATTTTGCTTTGCAGTTCTGGACGATAGCGCTGAATTCGATTGAGCAGAATTTCAGCAGATTTGTGAACAATTGAGCGATCGAATGTCCAAATTCCTTCAAATCGTCTCGATTGATCCACATGCAATAGAGG
>JADEXW010000233.1 GCA_015206935.1 Pseudanabaenaceae cyanobacterium LEGE 13415
CCCCAATATAGGGCGTTTTGATTGCTGCCATTCCACACCCGATATCAACTCCAACGGCTGCCGGAATAATCGCATCTTTGGTCGCAATGACTGAACCGACTAATGCACCTTTGCCTAAATGCACATCGGGCATGAGAGAAACGTGCTTGAACACAAACGGCAGAGAGGCGACATTCTTTGCCATTTGGGTTTCGGCTTTTCCGAGGTCGTGATTTGCCCAGGATAAAACGGGTTTGTTAGTGGAGAGATTTAAGGGTTCGTAAGGCATGGTTTCTTGTCCTTTCGTTTGTTGTCCTTAGCTTAGTGGGAATGTCTTCCCCGAAGCTAATTGGAAGTTTGAGGGCTGAAAAGTGTTGATATATCTGGAGCTTAAGCTTGGGGGAAGTCGATCGACCTGGGGGATTCCCTCAGCTTTCGTAATAAAAAATGTGAGTTCGATGAATGATTCGGGTGATGGCATTTCTGCGGAGCGAGACGCTCACCTTGACATTAAAAAAGGAGCCTCAATGAGACTCCTGGGTGTGAAGAGTAAGTGTAATAGACTTAGACGATCTGACGACGTTCGGCTTCTAACAGTGCCAAGAGCGCGTTATCGCCTTTCTGACGAGCAATCTCAATTCGGCGCTGCAAATTCCGCTGTAAGTTCTCACGATGCGTAACGGTCAAGTTCGCGGCTTGTCTCGGCTTGCTTACAGTCGGTAATGTCGGCTTGCCATCGGGATAACCCACCCAGTAACGGTTTCCACGATAAATCAATTCACGAGGCTGTTGTTCAACCTTCGATCGAACTGGGCGATTCGGATCAAGTTGATAATGGTTGCCACGGTAAGTTAGCATGATCGGCTCACGGAATCGGGAAAAGCGATCGTCGCCTGTGCCTTGAGTCGGGTCGTATTCGTATTCGACACCACGGTAAATCAGTCTCATAGTCGCCTCGGAAAATCAAATGAAGTGAGATAATGAGGCGCGTTCCTTCAGGAGAACTCCTTACTTCCGTCCTCGGTGCATACCAAGGATGAACGTTCACATCTGTATTATACACTACCGTTTGAGAAATTTCCGAACTTCTATCGGGAGTTAGAGAGCGATCGACGTGGGGATCAGTACCCTTCTATTTGATGTGGTTCTCAAACGCTATGCAGATTCAAACGCCAGACTGGGTAAAACACGCCGTTTTCTATCAGATTTTTCCCGATCGATTCGCTCGCGCTAAACAACCGCATAAGAAACTTCTCAAGTCGATGCGCTGGGAAGATTGGGACGCAACCCCGACACTACAGGGATATAAGGGCGGCGACCTTTGGGGCGTGATGGAAAAGTTGGACTATATCCAGGATTTGGGCGTGAATGCGATTTACTTTACGCCGATCTTTCAATCTGCAAGCAATCACCGCTATCACACACACGATTATTATCAAATTGATCCGATGTTGGGCGGAAATGAGGCGTTTCGGGATCTGCTCGAAGCGTCTCATGAACGGGGAATTAAGGTTGTATTAGACGGAGTGTTTAATCACTCTAGTCGCGGATTTTTCTTCTTTCATGATGTATTGGAGAACGGGAGTAATTCGCCCTGGGTTGATTGGTTTCGGATTCATGAATTTCCGCTGCATCCGTACACGGGCGAATTTCCCGCAGGCTATGAAGGTTGGGCGGGAAATCGGGCGTTACCTGTGTTTAATCACGACAATCCTGAAGTGCGAGAGTACATCATGGAAATCGCAGAATATTGGATTAAGTTTGGGATTGATGGATGGCGGTTAGATGTGCCGTTTGAAGTGACAACGCCGGGATTTTGGCAGGAATTTCGCGATCGAGTAAAAGCCCTGAATCCTGAAGCTTATATTGTTGGGGAGGTTTGGGGTGATTCGCGTGAGTGGCTTGATGGGACTCAGTTCGATGGCGTGATGAATTATTTATTTGCGGGACCGACGATCGCATTTGCAGCAGGCGATCGAGTGGTTTTAGATCAAGTTCAAAGCCGCGACTATCAACCGTATCCACCGATGTTTGCGGGTGAATATGCTCAGGAAATGCAAGAGTTACTCGCGTTGTATCCTTGGGAAATTCAACTGACGCAATTAAATCTGTTAGCAAGTCATGACACGGCGCGATTAATGACCATTGCAGGAAGCGATCGTCCTAGTATTGAACTTGCGACTTTATTACTAATGACGTTTCCGGGTGCGCCGAGTATTTACTATGGCGATGAAGTTGGATTGCCAGGAGCGATCGATCCAGATTCGCGGCGAGGATTTCCACTTGAAGCGAATTGGGACTATGAGATTTATGAGTGCCATCGTCAGTTAGTCAAAATTCGCCATGCCTATCCAGCTTTGAGAACAGGCGATTATAAGGTTCTTCACGCGGAAGGAACGACTTATGTGTTTGCTCGAACTTTAGAAGATCAGTCTGTTCTGGTGGCAGTGAATGTGGGGACGGTTGCGACGAAAGTATCGATCGATTGGACGACGGATCTGAAGATCATTTATGGCAAGGCGAACTTACATCGACATGACAGCAAATTAGAGATTGAATTGGCTGAACGATCGGGCTGTATTGCGATCTAAGAAGAGCTTGCTATATTAAAATTTGCTCTCTTCTCGATCGCGCCTATGTTCCCGGTAATCTACTCTGATGAATTTCTGTTGCACGATACAGGCGATTTTCATCCCGAAAAAACAGGAAGACTTACTGCAATCCGATCCGCCCTAAAATCTGCACCTTGGGCGGCTCAATTAGACTGGCGGCTTCCGACTCCAGTTGAAACGCGATCGCCTTTACCTTTCGTTGAAGCAATCCATGATCGAGCTTATATCAATCAAGTTCGACTGTTAGCCAATCGAGGGGGCGGATTCATTGATGGTGAAACCGTTGTCTCTCCTCGAAGTTACGAAGTTGCAATGCTCGCGGTGAATGCTTGGATCGATGGAGTAGATTTAGCGATCGCGTCCGGTGAACCGAATTTTGTCTTAGCTCGTCCACCAGGGCATCATGCCGTTGCAGATGAAGGAATGGGCTTTTGTTTGTTTAGTAATGCTGCGATCGCGGCTTATTATGCGTTGGAAAAAGGACTCGATCGCGTCTGTATTCTCGATTGGGATGTGCATCATGGCAATGGTACACAGGCACTTGTAGAAACGAATCCGAACATTCGATTTTGTTCGCTGCACGAATCGCCGCAATATCCGCGTACAGGACATTCCGGGGAAAGAGGTTTCTATGAGAATGTTTTGAATTTGCCAATGGCTTCGGGAAGTACGATCGAAGACTATCAACCATTGTTTGAGCAAAAAGTAGTTCCGTTTCTAAGTGACTTTCAGCCTGATTTATTGATTGTGAGTGCTGGATATGATGCAAATCACGCTGATCCACTGGCAGGAATTTCACTAAAGCCAGAAGATTATCGATTGCTCACGGAATATTGTTTAAGCGTGACTCGGCGGATTGTTTTTGGATTAGAAGGCGGCTATGACTTGGACGCATTAGGGCGATCGGTCGTGGAAACGATCGGAGCTTGTCTGAACTCCTAAGCTAGACTCGTTATACTAAGAATCTGCAATAGTTTGTACTATCTATGTCTTTTACAAAGTCAGCGCTTATCGGGTTAAAAGCCGACCAGTTTCGCCATCCTTTGGATTTAGAGGCAACGAACGCCTTAAAGCAACTGCCTGGATTAGATTTGGCAATCCGAACGCTTTTAGGCCCAGTCGCAGAACAGTTTTTCTATCTAGAAAACATTGCCTCTAGCATTCTAGTCAGCGAACAACAGCTTCCCGATCTGCACAAATTGTTAGTCGAAGCGGCTCGAATTCTCGATCTCGAAGCGCCTCAGCTTTATGTTCGCCAGCACCCGGTTCCAAATGCTTATACGTTCGCAATGCGCGGACGGCAGCCATTTGTCGTGATGCACACTTCGCTGATCGAATTGCTTACACCCGAAGAGATTCAAGCGGTGATTGCTCACGAATTAGGACACCTCAAATGTGATCACAGTGTCTATCTCACCTTGGCAAATGTTCTAGTTTTAGCAGCGGGACAACTTCCTTTCCCGATCGGGGGAGTGATTACCCAAGGCTTACAAGCTCAGATTATGAATTGGGTTCGTTGTGCTGAATTTACTTGCGATCGCGCAGCCCTCCTCGCAACTCAAGATCCCCGAATCACCATGTCCGTAATGATGAAGCTCACAGGCGGATCACCGAGTTTGGTTAAGCAGTTGAACTTAGATGCGTTTATTGCTCAAGCTCGTGCTTACGATGACATCAGTAAGACGGAAATCGGTGAAATGTTGAAGCAACTTCAAACGGCTCAACTGTCGCATCCGGTTCCGGTGTTGAGAGCGCGAGAAATCGATCGCTGGGCAAGTTCACAAGAGTATCAGTCTTTGATTACGGATCGATCGGAGAACTCTTCAAAAGGCGGTTGGCGCAATTGGTAACTCCTATGATCTGGACAGTTCTGATTGCTGTGTACGGAGCATTAATCGCGATCGGTGGCATCATTGGTTACACAAAAGCGAGAAGCCGCGATTCGCTCTTCGTGGGATTGAGTAGCGGTGTTGCTCTTTTGTTTGCAGCATATGCAACTTCGACCACGCTAGGAAATCGAATTGGCGGTTTATTGTTTGCGGCTCTGATTGCGATTACGCTGGCGATTTTCTTTAGTTTCCGCTGGCGAGTGACTCAAAAATTCATGCCAGCGGGACTCATGATGATTTTGAGTACGATCGCGACGATCGCATTTGCCGCAGGACTGTACATCAATTTCATCTTGGCGCTAGATCCACGATCGTATTAGATCTGAAACAAAAACGAAACCTTATCGCCCTTACCGAGTGAAATACGATCGCCTGCTCTCAGTCGATGCCGATTGCCCATTGGGAGCGGTGAATTGTTGATGTACGTGCCATTCGAGCTACCTACATCTTCAATGTAGTAAGCATCGCCTTCGACGCGAATATCAGCATGAATGCGCGAAACGACCTCGGAATTCGGGAAGCCAGAAACATCAATATCGGGTGGAATGCGATCGTTCGGTTTGCCAATATGAATGACTAATAATCCAGGCGGAATCTCGATCACGGTACTGGTTTGTAGATTCAATAATCGCGCAAACGCTTGTTGAATTTGCGTCATCGAATTGGCTTTTGGCGCGGGAGTCGATTCGGCTTGGGTTGAAAGCACGATCGGATCAGGCTCAATTAGGGGATCAGGCGTTATCAAATCAGGAACATCTGGATCGGGAAGTTGTTGGGGATGAGGTTGCGAAGATTCAGGAGTTAACAGCATAGGAGCGCTCACAAAGTTTAAATGGAAGCCGCATTGTCCACAAAAACTGGCATCAGACTGAACTGACGAACCGCAGTTTGGACAAGCGATCGTAGACGGTAATGGCGTGTAGCAAGCCTCACACTGGACTGCACCATCAGGATTGGGATGATTGCAATTCGGACAAACAATCATTCAGGGATTTCCATCAAAATTGAACTGATCATATAGCAATCCTAAATCAGTCGTGAAATGCAAGGTTGGTCGTGCCCCCTAACCCCCAAGCTTGGGGGGACAAGACTCTAGCCCCCAGAATTGGGGGTTTGGGGGCGTTCCTAAATTTCATAACTCAAACCGGATTGCGATATCCGCTAAAACTTCAGCAGGGAATGCACTCGTATTAGATACAAGCCGAACTTCTGAATTTCGGGATTTAGAACGGAGAGAGAGGGATTCGAACCCTCGGTACGGTTCAAGACCGTACAACAGATTAGCAATCTGCCGCTTTCGACCACTCAGCCATCTCTCCAGAGTGTCGAGTCACATCATAACAGACTTTTGTGACTCGATCGCATCTTTTTGTGCGGAAGTGAAGAATTTAGTGAATCACGAGACTGAAACCTGCAAGTAGAGCGGCGATCGCATAAAACCAGCCGACGACCTGCGTTTCTGTCCAGCCTGTGAGTTCCAAGTGATTATGGAACGGAGACATTTTGAATAAGCGCTTACCGACTCCATTCGCATCTTTGGTAGCTTTGTAGTAAGTCACTTGAGCGATCACAGACAGCGTTTCGAGGAAGAATAGACCGCTGAGGATCAAAAGTGCAAACAGCGAATTGGTGAGGAGTCCAACGGCTGCCAGTGCCCCTCCGAGTGCTAACGATCCGGTATCACCCATGAACACTTTTGCTGGATTGCGATTGTGTACGAGGAATCCGAGGCAACCACCACTGAGCGCAGAGCAGAAGATTCCTAAATCAGGATGTGCTGGGAAGATTAACGCTGCGAGACCTAAGAACGCGATCGCAACCGTTCCTCCAGCCAGTCCATCCATGCCATCAGTTAAGTTGGTTGCATTACTTTCTGCAACGAGAACAAAGCAAGCGAGAACCCAGAATAAAGCGCCTAGCGGCAACATTAGGCCGAACGGAAGCGCGATCGTGGTTAAGCTCGCATTCGTCACCATCAACCAGACACAGAAGGCAACTGCGAAAGAGATTTGCAGCCCCATCTTCGTTTTGGGAGAAATGCCTTTGTTCGACTTGCGGCGGATAATTTGCCAATCATCCAGGAAGCCGATCGCTGCATACGACAAGGTGAGAGCGGAGACTGCGATCACATTGCCGTCGAAACCAGATAAATAAAGTGCGATCGCGACTGCTACGGGAACAAAGAAAGCGCCTCCCATCGTCGGAGTTCCAGCCTTCTTTAAATGCGATTGGGGCCCATCCTCACGAATGATCTGTCCGGCTTTCAGCGCTCTCAAGAAGGGAACTGCCCAAAAACCGACACCCGCAGTTGCCAGTCCACTCATCCATAAAGGGAAAGTCAGCGATACACTCTGGCTCCAGACTCGACCACCAAAATGGTCAAGCCCGATCGAAGTGATCGTCATGCCGATCGTTAATAAAAGAAACAATCGGGTTCCTGAAAAATTCAATGCTCGTCCTGTAAAAAGTTTCGCGTCCACAAGATTTCACTTCACTCCGCACAATTGACACCACACCAAATCGATCGGGACTAGAGAACCCTAGTCCCTACATCGTCTATTCGTCGTCTAAACCGAGATCGTCATCATCGTCGTCGCTGTCGAATGCGCCGCCGTCGTTTTCCATCAGTTCGTTAATTTCTTCCTCGTCATCGAGGTAATCGAAATCAGCGTTATCGCGAGCTAATAACCGCCCTGTGTTTTCCAGCCAGTCAAGAATCGAGGACTCTTGTTGCATTGGAATCACGGCTGCACGTTGGTTTCGAGTTTCTTGACGTAAGGAGGGATTGTAGATCATTGAGCGTTTCTAACTCCAACAGTAGAAGGGTCTACTTTCATATTAGATCGACTAAAACACCCGAAGTGTACCACTTTGGGACACAGTTGCAATATGTTTTTGCTCGAATTAGAGCATTTCTTCGATCGACCGATTTGATTTAGATTCAAGCATTTTCCACGTATTTCTGAAATTGTCAAGCAAATCATTCCCAAAAATCGATAAAGAATGTTTTTTTGGCTGAAACAGAGTTGTGAAGAGCCGTTACGATTAATTTCTATCTACTCTGGGGTCACACCATGATCGGGAAAGCAGCGTTACTTGAAGTGATTGCAGGAAAAAATCGTGGGTTGTTGGCAAATGAGGCTCAGAAACAAGGGATCATGGCAGCGATCGCACAACTTGAAGATCGTAATCCAACTCCGAGACCGATCGAGGCTTTGAGCTTACTCGATGGAGATTGGCGGCTTCTTTATACAACGAGTCGCGGCATTCTTGCGATTGATCAAGTTCCGTTTCTCAAGTTGGGACAGGTTTATCAGTGTATTCGCG
>JADEXW010000907.1 GCA_015206935.1 Pseudanabaenaceae cyanobacterium LEGE 13415
GTATTGAAGATCCGCCCCACTTTCTGAAGCGCTTCCCAACCCCCATCAACCCAACGCGCCACCGTATACGGCAAATATTCCACCGTCGTTTCTACCCCGTATTCGTTCTGCAATCGGAACTGCACGACTTCCATTTGAAGCTGTCCCACTGCTGCCAGAATCGGATCGCGTTTCGCTTCGTCTGAGGAATACATAATTTGAACTGCACCTTCTTCGCGCAATTCAGAGACACCTTTGCGAAACTGCTTAAATTTGGACGGATTCGGATTTCTCAAGAATGCGAACAATTCAGGCGAGAAACAAGGAATGCCTTCGTATTCGAGCTTCTGACCGTTATAGATCGTATCCCCGATCGCAAAAACGCCCGGATTATTCAAGCCAATCACATCACCTGGAAACGCTTCTTCGATCACTTCCCGGTCTTGAGCAAATAACTTCTGCGGACGAGAGAGGCGAACGGTTTTCCCAGTTCGAGCGTGGCTCACCACCATATCCTTCTCGAACTTGCCAGAACAGACGCGAACGAACGCTACACGATCGCGGTGTTTTGGATCCATATTTGCCTGAAGTTTGAACACAAATCCCGAAAACTCCGGATAAGTTGGCTCGATCTCGCCCTTAGTACTGATATGCGCTCCCGGTTTCAAGGCGTAATCTAAGAACGAATTCAAGAATAACTCCACCCCAAAATTGGTCATCGCACTTCCGAAGAAGATCGGAGTCATTTGACCGCTGTGAATCGCATCAAGATTAAACTCTGAGCCAATACCTTCGATCAATTCCAATTCGTCTTTGAACTGGTAATAAAGATCTTTTTCCAGCAACGTTTCGATATTCGGATCGCCTAAATCGATGATCGTATTTCGCGCTTCTCGGCTTCCATGCAAACTCCGCTCGAATAAGTGAATCTGCCGAGTTCGTCGATCGAATACCCCTTTAAACTGATCACCCATTCCAATCGGGTAATTCACGCCATACGTCTGCATTCCTAATTCTTGCTCGATCTCGTCCATCAATTCGATCGGGCTACGTCCTGGACGATCGAGCTTATTGACAAACGTAAAAATTGGCAGCGATCGCATTCGACACACTTCAAACAATTTCCGAGTTTGCGGTTCCAATCCTTTCGCTGCATCGATCAGCATTACAGCATTGTCCGCCGCTGCCAGAGTCCGATACGTATCTTCACTAAAATCCTGGTGTCCAGGCGTATCGAGCAAGTTAATCTGGCATTGTTGATACTCGAATTGCAGCACCGTTGAGGTAATCGAAATCCCCCGCTGCTGCTCCATTGCCATCCAGTCTGAAGTCGCATGACGTTGAGCGCGACGAGCCTTCACCGCTCCTGCCTCATGAATTGCACCCCCGTACAGCAACAGTTTTTCAGTCAGTGTCGTTTTCCCAGCATCAGGGTGCGAAATAATTGCAAAATTTCGTCGCCGCTCTACGGCTTGCTCCAATTCAGATTCAAGTTCGATCGCCATGCTGTTCTCTCAGATAGATTGCGGGACATCCCAATACATCACAATAATTTAAAGATAGCGATAAATTCGGTGGGATTGCGGCTAGATTCAGAAGCGACGAATGGAATCTGGCAATGCGAACGACGGATCAGCAAAAACTTCTTTCTGCGCTGTGTCACGGATCAATTTTCTTCAGCGTAACTGTTGTCTCGATCGGCATCC
>JADEXW010000908.1 GCA_015206935.1 Pseudanabaenaceae cyanobacterium LEGE 13415
GTGTAACCGTCCCCAACGTCATCAAGTCCAACTCATTCAACATTTTTAGGGTTTGGGCACGGCGAGAACTGGAATCCAAAGGCTGTTTAGACAACCATGCGATCGCGCTCGGTTTTCCTTGCTGCGATGCCAACCGTAACGCCGCCCACAGTTGCACCTCCGAACGTCCCGGATCAAAACTCAGTGCCGCATTGATTCGTCTTTGAATCCGACCCGGATCGAATTTCAGCACATCCAGAACTTCAGTTCGATCGCTCGTCGAAGTCTGCACAAACTGAGTTGCTTTTTCCCATCGTCCATCTAATAAATTTGCTAAGACTTGCTGACCCGAATTTGCCCAGGGCTGTTCTGCCTGTGCTTTCGTGATCTTGGCATGTCGCGCCACCAAATCCATTTGTGCTTGAGCATTCAGCGTCCAATCTGAACCGACTTGGCGCTTCACCGATTGCATATACTCCAAGGCATTTGACCAAAGACCACTCCGCGCCAAAAATAGCGCGTCCACAAATGCACCATTCTCCTGTTTCAGTCCACTTGCACTGAGCGAAATCGGTTGCAGTTGAAAGGGAATCGTTTTGCGTTTGACCGATCGCAGTTGATACACCTGAAAATCTGGCTCTAATCCCACCGTTTGATTCACCACTAATTCCGCTGGGCGACCTTTCGGAACCGCTTGCCAACTGGGAATCTCACCCTCTGGACTCGTCCAAGATACCATCACACTCATCGCAGTGGTAATCGGATTGTAGTACACCACTTGTCCGTAAGCGATCGACGAATCTCCCTGCTGCAATGAGCCATTCATCGTCAACCAAGCCCCATTCCGAGGCGCACGACCTTCAAATCGCTGAACATCGGTAAATGGAACGGGACGATCCGAACTGGGATTAATCACACGCGATCGAACTAAAGGCTCTGTAACAAAATCTTCTCTGAGTTCCAGCACTTCAATGTGATTAACAAACTGTAAGGCTTCTTTCTTGTGCGGTGCGGGGTTCAGCACTAATCGGTAGGCTCGCAGTTCTTTTAAGCGATTGTCGCCTCCGTCTTTTCCAGGTTGAAAAATTGGAATCAGTAAATCAGTTTGAGGTTTCTTGCCTTTAATCGGGGTTTCTACTCGAATCGATTCCCCGGCAAATAATCCTGCTTTTCGGAGATCCGCTTGAATTTCTTTCAGCGTTTTTGGATCATCCCAAGCACTGACCGGGATTCTCGCTTGTTGTGGCAGGTAGCGATTGAGCCAAATCACCGATCGCGGATCGATGATGAACTGGGCACTCAGCCAACCACTCGACGCGACTAGCCCTGCTGCACCCGCGATCGTGACAAAGACCCCGATCGATCTCCAAGGAACTTTACCCTGTTTCGGTAACTGCAACTTCATAATGCGACTCGAAAAACTGCCCCTTCTTTGAATGGTATATGCGTCTTGCCGTTTTCGAGCGAATTTCGTTGTCTGGAAAATTGTGAAATCGACCCAACGCTGCTTTAACCAAGCAGTTTTGAGTCGATCGGGAACTGGCGGAAACTCTTTTAGATTGTGCTAGTTGCAACAGGGGTCGATCGACGATTTGCCAAGAATTTCTGAACGGCTTGCGTTCCTGCCCACACAAGCAATCCACCGAATAGACCCGCTGCTGTGTTCAACCAAGGATTCGGAATTTCGGCTGCCTCTCTCACAAAG
>JADEXW010000234.1 GCA_015206935.1 Pseudanabaenaceae cyanobacterium LEGE 13415
CGTCTAAACCCACCATTCCTACCATGTATACATCCTTCGAGACTTGTGTATACACGGTAGAGAATTTAGGAAAAATCGAATACTACGGCTCTATTACAGGCGGGACGCACACAGCGCCGCCCCGATCAATCCCACTTGTGGATTCAATACGATTTGAACGGGGACTCGTTCCATCAACGATCGCATTCTTCCCTTGAGCGCAAATGCTCTGAGAAAACTCCCTTCTTCCATCAAGGGCAAAATCTTCGCAGCAATTCCACCCGCGATATACAACCCACCATAAGGCAGCAGTTTTAGCGCTAAATTGCCCGCTTCTGTCCCGTAGGCTTCCACAAAAATTTGCATTGTTTTTTGCGAAAGTCGATCGCGCTTTTCCAATGCCGCTTGAGAAATCAGAGCAGCGGGATTAGCCGTCTTTTCACTTTTACCGATTTCAGATTCCCAAACTTTCATCACGTCTGCAATGTCTTGAGATTCAGCCGCAAAATCGCGATCGCGCAAAAACTGATAAATTGCAACAATCCCTTGCCCAGAAACAACCCGCTCCGCAGAAATTCGCTCAATTTTCAGCTTGTCCAAAAGATAATGCGAGAGTTGGAACTCTAGTTCAGTTCGAGCCGCAAAATCAACGTGCCCCCCTTCTGAGCCATACACGCGATACTGCTTGCCATCGTGAATCAAGTAGCCTTGACCTAATCCCGTTCCCGCGCCAATAACTGCGATCGGGGCATTCGGTTCTCGTTTTCCTGCTTGCAACGTAAGAAGATCCGAGTCTTGTAGCGCCAAGATGCCATAGCCGATCGCTTCAAAGTCGTTAATCAGCGAAACTTGCGGAATCGACAACTGTTCCGATAGTCGATCGGCTTCCAATGTCCAAGCGATATTTGTCACCTTGCTGGTATTGTTGACCACCGGACCTGCAATGCCAAAACACGCTTTCACAGGTTGAAACGATTTCCCGGTTTCTGCTTGAGCTTCTTTCAAAAACGTTTTCACCATCGGCACAAGATCAGGAAATTCATGGCTGGAATAGCGCTGCTCAAAAAGACTACTGCGAGCCGTTTCTGCTTGATCCGTCACCGCTTCCACCAATCGCAAAATCGTTTTTGTCCCACCAATATCCCCAGCCAACAATAGCGTCATGCGTTTATCCTCTGAACTCTTAGCTAATGTACTCAGCATCCCAATACAATGCAATTGGAGCATGGATAGATAAAACTGATGGCTATTTCTTCGATCGCGGATCTCAGACAGGATTACACCAAAGAAACCCTCAATGAATCTGATGTTGATCCGAATCCGTTTGTACAATTCCGACGCTGGTTTGATCAAGCTGTCAATGCAGAGCTACCAGAGCCGAATGCGATGACGTTAGCAACCGCTTCTAGAGATGGCATTCCTGCTGCTCGAATTGTTTTACTCAAAGCCGTAGACGATCGCGGTTTTACCTTTTTCACGAACTACAACAGTGCGAAAGGCAAAGAACTCGAAGCCAATCCCCAAGCGGCGTTAGTCTTTCTCTGGACAGAACTCGAACGCCAAGTCCGAATCGTGGGCAGTGTGGAAAAAATTACGTCTGAAGAGTCGGATGGTTACTTTTTCAGTCGTCCTCACAACAGTCGTTTAGGGGCTTGGGCATCGGATCAAAGTGAAGTGATTCCGAATCGGGATGTTTTAGAAGAGAAATTGGCGACGTTGAAAACCGAATATGAAAATCAAGAAGTTCCAAGACCGCCACATTGGGGAGGATATCGAGTGATTCCGCGTGAAATTGAGTTTTGGCAAGGTCGATCGAGTCGATTACACGATCGATTACGCTATCAGCATCAAAATGGAACTTGGGTCATCGATCGACTTTCACCCTAGGAGGTAAGCCACGATGGAACTGACACTTCCCCTGAAGATGAATCTGGAGAACGTTCATATGACCGATGAGCAGTTCTACAACCTGTGCGTCGCGAATCCTGAACTCGTGCTTGAACGAAACGCAAAAGGAGTACTGATTGTTATGACACCCGTGGGCGGAGATAGCGGCAGGCGCGAGATGAGTATTGGAGGAGAGTTATATTTGTGGAATCGTCAAACCGATCTTGGGGAAGTGTTTAGTTCCTTGACGCTATTTAAACTGCCCAGTGGTGGAGATCGTTCTCCGGATGCGGCTTGGATCGAGCGTTCTCGATGGCAAGCGCTCACACCCGAACAGCGTCAGAAGTTTCCGCCGATCGCTCCTGATTTTGTAATTGAACTGCGATCTAGAACGGATAGACTAGCTGACCTGCAAGAGAAAATGCAGGAATATCTTACTAGTGGTGTTCGACTGGGATGGCTATTGAATCCTCAAGATCAACAAGTCGAAATTTATCGACAAGGACAAGAGAAAGAAGTAAGAGGATTACCGACTCGGCTTTCTGGAGAATGCGTTTTGCCTGGATTTGAATTGTGGGTTGATTTGTTTACTGATGATTAATTTCTTAAATCGGGTGGTTAAGTTGCTCTCACGAGATCTTTATCTCCACTGATGCCCTAAACTGACTAAACATGATCAAACAATTGAGTCTGCGATCGGATTAGAAACAATAATGGCGGAGCATAGAAACCCCGCCAAATCTTGAAAACCAGCGATTTACTTAGGAAGCCGATGGCGGGATTTGAACCCGCGACCTTTCGATTACGAATCGAATGCACTACCACTGTGCTACATCGGCGTAAAAACCTTAGATAGTGTAACAGATTCTCGATCGCACAATGACAAATTTGCAGAAAATTTCGTCTCGTGACACGATCGAGAAAACTTTATCCCCTCCCATGAGCCAACAATCTGAACGCCTGAGACAATCTGACCCCGAAAAATACGCCCGATTAAAAGCGGAAGCCGCTGCACCGTATCGTGGACTGCGGAAGTTTATCTACATTGCCTTCGGTGGATCGGGCGCGATCGGGGCACTGGTCTTTTTTGCTCAAACGATCGCGGGACGAGATCTTGAAACCGCAGTGCCGAACTTGGCGCTACAGGTTGGACTCGTTGCCCTCATGGTGTGGCTCTTTCGGTTTGAAAGTCGAAAGAGCCGCTGATTCACCGGATCGAGCCTATCGCACTCCGACGACATAAGGAGAAGGAATCGCTTGCGCTTTTCCTTGAGCGACTAACGCTTGATAGATAAACGCTGCCACTTCTGCACGAGTCGCTTCCCGATTCGGATTAAGCTGTCCAACCGTCGGATAGTTCACCACGATCTGACGCTGAGTTGCAGCCGCGATCGGGCTTGCTGCCCAACTGGGAATGGAAGCTGCATCTTGGAAGCGAGAGAGCAAACTGGTATCGCCTGCACCATATTGCAATCCATTCGAGAGAGCCACTAAAGCTTGCACTTTGGGAATGCGTTGATCTGGACGGAATGCGCCACCAGGGAAGCCTGCCATAAAGCCAGCACGAGAAGCCGTTTGAATGGCTCCAAAGCCCCAGAAATTGCTGCGAACATCCGTGAAATTCACGGCTGCATTTCTGGGAGCTGGGTTGAAGGCTTTTGCCACGATCGTTGCAAATTGAGCGCGAGTCACGGGATCATTCGGCTTGAATGTGCCATCTGGGAAACCTGTGATGATTGCTTGGGAAGCAAGAGCTTGAATGTATTGTTGTGCCCAATGTCCTTGAATATCAGAGAACGCCGTATTGGTTCCACCCGCGACGAAGTTGATCAGACCCGCAATTTTCTTCGGATCAATATTGTTCCCGATCGCTTGAAATGTATTTCTCGTCGTGTTGTTGACATCAACCCCTTTGAGCTTGGCATCTCGACCGTTGTTGCGAATCGTATTGTTTCCTAAGCTGTCTGCTGTTCCTAAATCTGGAAACGCATTATCGCGTGCGACGATGCCATCTCCTTGGCTATCAGTAATCACATTGTTCCGGAGGATCGGGCGAGTCGAACCACTCATGTAAATCCCTGCGGTGTTTTGAGTAATTTGGTTTCCTTCGAGTCGAGGAATCGAATTGCCCCCTAGCGCCAATCCAAACCCAGTGTTATTAAAGACGTTGTTCCGAATTAAACCGCGTGCGCCGCTAGTCACTGAGATTCCATTGCCAGAGTTCTTGAGGAACACACTGTCTACAATGGTCGGATTTGAGTTTCCAGTGGCAAAAATGCCTTCTCGGTTGTTATTGGTGAACGTGCTATTGGCAATAATGCAATCGACATCTTCGACCCAAATTCCGGTTCCGCGTGTCGCGGTGTTGGTAACGGTCACGCCCTGAATCTGGCTACCATTGGCGGCGCGAATGGCTGCATTTTGTTGACCAAAGGTTTTACTTGAGGTCAAGCCACCTCCTTGAATGACAACATTTGCGCCTTTGCTGTTTTCATCACCGCGCAGGATGACACCTGCTTTCATTACGATCGGGAATTGTTCACCGCTTTGTTGCGTGTAGTTACCGGGTGCGAGTTGAATCACGGTTCCTGCACTAGCTTGCTGCATCGCAAAGGTAATGGTGCGGAAAGGTGCAGCATCCGTTCTACCAGAGGTCGCTTGATCGCTTCCGGTATTGGGATTGACATAGAGAATCGAAGTGACGGCTGGAGGTGCAGGCGTTGTTGGAGTCGGGAGTTGACTCGGTGTTTGGGCTTGAGCGATTAGGGGGGCGCTAAAGGCTAAAAGTGTAAGAAGTCCTAATTGGGCGGGAACGATCGTGCGAATCATGAAGTTTTTGCGAGTGCGAACCATATGTCCTCTCATCTCAGAGTGGTGAATGCAAGCGGTGTGCCTGATGGGGGATGACAAGCGAAAGTAGATGCAAGTTCCCCGATGCGTAAGCTATTGCAATATACACAACCTCGCGCGAAGTGGCACAATCCGGAAGCGTCAGGATTCTACAAAAAAATTGTGAGATTTTGGCGATCGCGCTTCTTCAGATAGTGGTTTCTCTCTAGTTTTTCGAGATACTGGAAAAGGCGATCGTCAAAAATTGAGAGTCACGTATGCTATCGAAAGGATTTGAGATTGAGGTGTATACCGGAACCCCACAGGGTGACGTGGTGGGACTGTCGGATCAGATTGTGGCGGCGCTGGATGGTTTCGTGCGCGAACCGGATAGCCGCAATGTGGAATATACGACTCCGCCTTGTTTTCGATATGAACGATCGCTGTGTGATTTGGTGACACCTCGGCTTCAATTGCGTCAATTTCTCAAATCAAAAGGGGACTATACGCTAATTCCTGGAAGTACGTTGCCGCTGAAAGGACAGGGCGATCGCTTTTGGCGCTCTGATCCTGCAAATCCTTATCATGACTATATTGAGAAAACTTACGGGACAACGGTTGTCACTGCTAGCGTTCACATCAACATTGGCATCAGTGATCCAGAAGTATTGATGCGAGCGTGTCGATTAGTGCGAGTCGAAGCGCCGTTGTATTTGGCTTTAAGTGCTGCTTCTCCGATGTTTAATGGAGAAATGACTGGGTTTCATTCGACTCGTTGGGGATTGTTTCCGAAAACACCTGCTCATGTGCCATTGTTTGAAAGTCATGCTCACTATATTCGCTGGACAGAAGAGCAGATTGCGAAAGGCACAATGCAGAATGTCCGCCATCTCTGGTCTTCAGTGCGTCCGAATGGCGATCGACGACCTTACAATCTGAATCGCTTAGAACTACGAATCTGTGATTTAGTTTCTGATCCGATCGCGCTTTTAGCGATTACTGCATTGTTAGAAGCTCGATTGCAGCAAGTGATTGCAGATCCGAGCCTTGATCCATTGGAACTGAGTCAACTCAGCGCAGAAGGGTTAGTTGAATTGACGGATGCGAATGAAGCGGCGGCAGCTCGATCGAGTCTTGATGCCGAGTTGAGACATTGGAAAGATGGACAGCCGATTTTAGCGCGGGATTGGATCGAGCAGCTTTATGCAGAACAGTTTGCGATCGCGAAACAACAAGGATTTAGCTGCTTCTTATTACCTGTGAAAAAGATTCTCCGAGAAGGCAATGAGGCAATGCGCTGGATTCAAATGAGCGAACAAGGCTTTGACACTCGCGAAATCTTGATGCAATCGATTGAAGCGATGCAGATTCGAGAAAAAGAACTCGAAGGGCAAATTTGTCGATCGCTTGTTGCTTAAGGATCGGTCAAGAATTGTATCGTTTGTTGTCGAGAATTGGGGAATCTTAAGAAATTATGTAAAAATTATCTGACATATTTAATTTTTTAATCGGTCTGACTCTTTGGGTCGATCGCCACACTTTATCAATCTTGGACACTCATACAAGTCCGTCTTTGCTTCGCAGTCAGCGCTAAGGATTGACTGCACTTAAGCGTTGTGTACGGGATTGAGGGGTTCAATGTCTGGGAGTGAGCGATCGATAGCTCGTCAGGGCGTAGTGATTTTGATTGATGGCGCAAGTTTGTTTTACAGTGCAGCAGCGCTGTCAATTGAAGTTGATTATGCCAAGTTGCTGAATGTTTTGCTGAAAGAGCGACGATTAATTCAGGCGTTGTTTTATACCGGAGTCAGTTCTGGGAATCAACGCCAACAAGCTTTCCTCCATTGGATGCAGACGCATCAATATCGAGTCGTGAGTAAAGAACTGACGACAGCTCCGGATGGATCGCGACGGGCAGATTTGTCAGTCGAAATCGCGATCGATTTGGTGCTGTTTGCGTCTCAGTGCCATGTAATTGTTCTCGTAACGCACAATGAGAATTTAGCGTATGCGATGAATGCAGCGGCAAATCATGGAGCGCAGATTGAACTCGTGGGATTGCGTCGTTGGGTGGCTTCGGAATTGATGAATCTTGCCGATTGCTTTCTTGATTTGGAAGAGATTCGATCGCAAATTCAGCGTGATTTAAGACAGGAGTAAACTCTCAAGTAGGACAGAAGTTGGCGAAATTCCATGACTCGATCGATCATCGTTTTCGGCAGTATTAATCTGGATCTCGTGGCGCGAGTTCCCCAATTGCCTAAACCTGGAGAAACGTTGTCTGGCACTTCATTCTCAACGGTTCCAGGCGGCAAGGGAGCAAATCAAGCGGTCGGAGTGGCAAAATTGGGCGGATCAATTCAGATGATCGGGCGAGTGGGTGGCGATGCGTTTGGGAACGAATTGATTAAGAGTTTGCAAGATTCGGGAGTGCAGACGGATTCAGTAACCGTCGATCGATCCATTTCATCCGGCGTTGCGATGATTGCCGTGGATGATCACAGTGAGAATCATATTATTGTAATTCCAGGCGCTAACGGGAATGTTGACGAAAGCGATCTCGAAAAACTTCAATCTGCGTTAACCGAGACATCAATTTTGCTATTGCAGCTTGAGATCCCAATGTCGATCGTAGAATCCGCTGCCTCGATCGCGAAACAAAAAGGCGCAACTGTGATTCTTGATCCGGCTCCTGCACCTACGAATTTTCCAGATTCGCTTTATCCCTTGATCGATATTCTGACTCCAAACGCGATCGAAGCGGCTCAACTGGTTGGATTTCCACTGCAAAATCAAGCAGATGTGGATCAAGCGGCAACCATTCTACAAACGAAAGGTATAAATACAATCATCATTAAACTCGGTTCTCAAGGCGCATTTTGTGCGACCCAACAAGAGCGATTCTTGATACCCGCATTTCTCGTCAATGCGATCGATACCGTTGCGGCGGGAGATGCGTTTAATGCCGGGTTAGCGGTTGCATTATCAGAAGAATTATCAATGCGAGAAGCCATGATTTGGGGAGCGGCGGCGGGAGCGCTTTCAACCACAAAATCAGGGGCGCAAACTTCATTAGTGGATCGATCGACAGT
>JADEXW010000909.1 GCA_015206935.1 Pseudanabaenaceae cyanobacterium LEGE 13415
CGTCTTTGAGAGTGAGGAGCACGTCAGTTTCCTTTATCGACTTCAACATCATGACAAGAATTAACGAAGAGTTTGATCGATCGAGAGTCAATCGCCACCTCCGGCAGCGCATTGCAAATCGCAATTTAGTCGTGAAGGTTAAGCACTTTTTTACGAAAACGCTTGGGCCTGGCTTTGTAACTGGAGCCGCTGACGATGATCCCTCTGGAGTAGCAACGTTCTCGCAAGCTGGGGCACAGTATGGAACGCAGTTAATGTGGTTGCCGCTGTTTGTGTTTCCGATGATGGTTTGTATTCAAGAAATGAGCGCCCGAATCGGACTCGTGACCCATCGAGGCATTATTCGCATCATCAAAGAAGAGTTTCCGCCGTATGTGCTGTGGCTGGTTGGCTTGATTACACTCCCTGCGGTCACGATTAATGTGGGTTCTGACCTTCTCGCGATGGGTGCTGTAGCAAATATGCTCGTTCCATCTGTTCCCACGAGTCTGTTTAGCATCATTGCAGGCGTGCTGATCATCTGCACTCTATTCTTTGCGAGCTATGAGAGAGTTGCGAATGTTCTAAAATGGGCGGCTTGTGCGTTAGTACTCTATTTCTGCGTGCCGTTCTTTGTGAAACAAGATTGGGGATTAGTGGCTCGATCGATGATTACGCCCCATTTTGAATTCAATGCGTCCTATATTGGTACAGTTGGCGCATTCCTAGGAACGAACATCTCTGCATATCTGTTCTTCTGGGAATCTTCGATGTTTGTGGATCATGCAGAACATCGCTATGGACAATTATTCGATCGACCCGCAGATCACATTCCGCATCTGCACCACGAAGTCAAAGAGATGCAGAAGGATAATGCGTTCGGAATGGGAATTGCCGTCACCATTATGTTTTTCGTCGTCTGGGCTTGTGCAAGTACGTTGTTTGCCAGTGGTGTGACGGATATCAACACGGTTGATCAAGCGGCGAAAGCTCTAGAACCGATCGCAGGTGAGTTTGCTTATTTCCTATTCGCCTTTGCAATCTTGGCATCTGGTTTTATTGCAGTACCTGTCTTAGCAGGAACTTGTGGATATATTGCGGCTGAAGCGTTTAGCTTACCGCGTGGAATGGATAAGAAACTGTATGAAGCAAAAGTGTTCTATGCAGTGATGCTTGTTTCTGTCGTTCTAAGTTTGCTGATCAACCTCACCGGAATTGGTGCAGTTCAGGCGCTGATTTTCTCGGCTGTAGTCTATGGGATTACTGTTCCACCGACGATTTGGTATATCCTCAAAATTTGCAACAATCCCCGAATTATGGGCGCGTATACGAATGGTTTTTGGTCGAACTTCGTGGGCTACTTCACCTTCGGAATCATGTCTCTTGCTGCGGTTTGTTTGATCTTCACAACTTTCATCCTGCCGCAACCAAATGATTCAGGTCTGACGAATGCTCCAAATTCGCCTTCTGCTCCAGCTCCGAAGACAAGTCCTCAATCTACGTTGCCGCTGTTGAACGCGCCGAAGATTGGTTAATGGATGAAGGCATCGATCGTACTGTATCGATCGATGCGTTTACCAGCACTTTTCGCTTCGGTTGAATCGGCTAAAGCCCCCTAAATCCCCCAAATTTGGGGGACTTTGAAGATAGAAAGCGCTCTAGAGTTCCAGAGATTTTTCTTGCTCAAAGTCCCTC
>JADEXW010000910.1 GCA_015206935.1 Pseudanabaenaceae cyanobacterium LEGE 13415
TGTGTATAAGAGACAGCATCAGAGGCAAGCTTTTTGTTAATGATCTGTCGAACGCGATCGCTCCCACTTTCAACTGCGATCGTAATCGATCGAGCATCATGTTTCACTAAAGTCTGTGTTAGCTTCTCAGTTACAGTATTGGTTCTAACCGAAGATAAGCTTAATCGAACTTGATCAAACTGTGGCTGATTAAGATGATCTAGCAAGCTTTCAAATTCTGGATGTTGAGTCACAGATGCACCCAGTAAACCTAAGCGATCGGTAAATTTCAAGCCTTGTTCGATCGCAGGAATCAGAGAAGCTTCAACATCTGCTACCCGAAACGGTAAGGTGAGATAACTTGCTAAACAGAAGCGGCACATCTCTGGACAACTCCGCACCACCTCCACCATAAAGATGTTTTCCCAAGCGGCTTTCTCAGTCACTACTGTAGAAGCTGAGAGTGTATTGCCGCGATAAGTTTGCTTCTGAACTTGAGCAGGAATTGAGGAATCAATCGGTTTAATTCTTGCAATCTCACCATTTAGACTTTTGTAAGTCACCTCATACATGCTTGGCACATAGATGCCGGGAACTTGAGCTAAATGCTTTAGTTGAGTTTCTCGATCGGCATATCGAACTTCCTGATACGCATTGATAAACGCATCTAGTAAAATCTCACCATCTCCGAGTAAAAATACATCGAAGAAATCAGCATACGGTTCAGGATTTGCAGTCAGAACAGGACCACCACCGAACACGATCGGATGATTGGTACGATCGCGACTCCAAATCGGAATATCCAACGATTCCAACAGTCCCAAAATGTTCACATAGTCCAACTCCCAAGACATTGAAAAGCCTAGAAGTTCTGGCTCAGACGGCAACGACTCATGAACATCCGTGAACAATCGCGAAACATCTAAATCCGATCGTGCCGCCAATGTTGCCCAAACGACTTGATAGCCGAGCGAAGTAATTCCAACACTGTATTCGTTCGGAAATGCAAAAATAAGCGGAATTGCGTCTGCTTGAGGAGTTGCAGGCGTAAACAGTAAACGTTCAGAAGAGAAAGGAGAAATCACAAAAACACGATCGACGATCAGCTTCTTCAGCCTAGCACTCGATCGCGATTGCTGTCTGGACAAACAAAAGCTGAGATTGCCCCACAAAACAACCTCAGCATGACTGTTGAAGACGAAACTTACTTGACTAATCCAGCTCTAAGAGCGCGAACTGCGATTTGAGTTCGATCGTTCACACATAGCTTATTCAGAATGTTCCGAACGTGCGTTTTCACCGTTCCGATCGTGATGTACAACCGCTCTGCAATCTCAGCATTGCTGCGTCCATCCACAATCAGTTCTAGGACATCTAATTCGCGCGTCGTCAGCGGATAATCCGAGATCATGCCGCTATCTTCAGACGAAAGGCGATTAATCGTCACCGTCGTTGTAGCGGTCGCAGGTTGTGCGAGTTTGACCTGAGTGAGAACAATTTTCGCGATCGCAGGATCAATCCAAGCGTTTCCACCTGCGGTTGTTTGAATCGCTTCTGCCAACCGTCCACCGCTAATATCCTTCATGCAGTAGGAATCAGCTCCGGCTGCAAACGCCGCCAATACCATCTCTTCATCATCGTGCATCGTCATGATTAAGACTCTAGTATCCGGCGAATCTGCATCGGCTTTGAAC
>JADEXW010000911.1 GCA_015206935.1 Pseudanabaenaceae cyanobacterium LEGE 13415
TTCCCGATGTCTTCTCCTTCCGGTAAGTTCACCAGATTCGAGAACCGAGCTTGATCCGGCAAGAACATCACGCCTTTCGCCTGATAATCCGCTTTTGAAACTCCCCGTCTGCGACTGCCTGTATTTTTCAATTCTGCTTCCGCAGCAGTAAATTTCCAATCTGCATACCGTAGAAAAATCAACCCCAGAACGGGCATTGAGTATTCAGAAGATTTCAGCTTAGAATTCGCCCGGAGTTCGTCAGCCGCATCCCACAGGCGCTTTTCTAAATCGGTTGTGTTAGCAGGCATAGGGGAACCACTCATCATCAAACCCATTTATTATCCGACGTTTGGGTATCGATGCACTAGGTAATCAGAAAGACTTAAGGCATCAGTGCTAGGGTTCCCAAGAAAATGTCTGTATGCCCACCGACATTTACAGCTTTGGCAAGCCCGTCATCGTGATCCCCGTCTAGTTGAACCGATTGTTGTGTGAATTTGCAGTGTAGCCCTTCCCTAAATTTAGTGACTCTTGCGCCTAATGTGTCTATCATGTGAGAGTGGGATGACCACCATTTTTGCACCTTGTATAGAAGTTTCTTTTTTTAGGATAGAACTGTGCAAACTGAAGCAGTGAAGCAGATTGGTGAATTTGTAGAGAAGGTACAAATTGTTGAGAAGGGCATTGAGGACAAGATTCAAAACCTTTCTCCCAGCGTCGTGCGCGATTTGGAACAGTCCTATGAATTAGAATCAGACGAAGCTTTAGCGGCTTGTGACAGAGCAAATATACAGGTGCTAGTTGACAAAGCAAGAGAATTCACTGAAAAGCATCTCTTCTACCAACTTAACCAAGCTACTGAAGCCGCTCTTGCTGAAATCAAAGCATTTCATAACCTTCACCGCTCGAAGGGGCACTCTTTACCTAGCACAGTCTTTGACGATTTTCGTTCTTTCCTTGAGAAGCACGAAGCATCTCTAGCTGATCTACGTGCTGGTGTCGAGGCACTGGAAGAAATTACTCAGTACAGCGACTTTAGTAAAACAAACAGTTTAGCTAAATGGGCTGACGGTTTAGAGCGATTTGGCGATGCTCTTGAAGACAATCTTCCTTTCTTCGATTTCGATACTCTAGAGGCACTCGAACCTTTGCTGTATGAAGTAATACAACAAACCCGCAAGAAATCGAGCAATTTGAAGACAAGGGAAAACAAGCGAGAGAGATTTAGGATTAGAATTCGTAATGCGGCTGGCTTTCTTGCAAGATTAATTGAATCTCTAAGAGAGGAGTCAGAAGCAGAGGATCAGGAGATTATGGCAGCAATTTCTACTGCTAATCATCCTGCTTTCTTTGAAGGCTGATTGCGGTTGAGGAATCCTAATCTTGTCCGATTCAATTATTTTTTACAAGAAGGGAGACGTTGTTCTCGCTCCCTTCCCTTATCAGGAGAACGTCGAAAAAGAAAAGCTCAGACCCGTTGTGCTTCTTGCACCTTCTGATACCGGAGGATTCATCTCTGCCTACACTACTAGCAAGTCGCACCGTTCAGACCTGATCAAGATTCAAGTGAAGGATTTCAAAGAAGGACGTATCGATGATTTCGCTCCTTCTTACGTCAGACCCAACATTCTTTACACCGTTGCGACTGAGGTTATACGGAGGAAATACGGGACGCTCAAGGACGAAAAAA
>JADEXW010000912.1 GCA_015206935.1 Pseudanabaenaceae cyanobacterium LEGE 13415
GACACAGGAAGATATGCAGGCACAGTTGCGCCGATTAAAACGAGTTGCGGAAACATTGCGCTGATATCACTTCAATAATTTGCTTCGTTTTGGACGACTAACGCCCCCTAAATCCCCCAAGTTTGGGGGATTTTGAACTCTAAGAATTTATAGAATTCGAGAATTTATTCTTACTCAAAGTCCCCCAGAATGGGGGATTTAGGAGGCGATTCCCGAACAATTCAACACTAGAAAAATTTATCAAACTCACAATTGAATTAGTCCTCTTCAATTCGATCAAGCAATTGCTGGATCACATCCCGATCGTTCGCGTTCGGCACACTATCGAGATACCCTTCTAAATCCTGACGCGCTTCGATCCATCGATTGGTTTGGAAATAAATAATTCCTCGATCGCGCAATTCAAACGGTGCTTCTGGAAACAGAATTAGAATCCGTTCAATCATTGCAAGACATTTACTAATCTTGCCTTGATTCAAGTAAATCCCTTTCAAATTCGTCAACATTCTGGCTAGAAACTGTTTTGGTGTGACTGCTTCTAGAAACTGAGAACGCATCTCAACAGGTTGACCCGCTAATTGATTTAATCGCTCCTGACAATCTTGAGGAAAAAGAATTTCTCCATCGTGAAACGCATCAACGAAAATATCCATTTCTTCATTCGCAACGGGACGAATTAAAAAATGTCCTGGCATTCCAATTCCAACCATCGGAAACTGAATGCGCTTTGCGATCGCTAAATACAACAAAGCGAGCGAAATCGGGATTCCAGTTTTACGATCGATGACATCATTCAGAAAACTATTACAAGGATCGTAGTAATCTTCAGAATTGCCATGAAACCCCAATTCCTTATACAAATATTGATTAATCGTTTGAACAATTCGGAGCGGATAAGCTTCTTCAGGAAGTCTCGTTTGAATCTCCGCTGCTATTTTGTCGATCGCGCTTAAATATTGCTCTACCTCTAAGTCTGGATACTCTTCTTGCGCGATATAAAGTGCTGCTTTTTCGAGATCAATCTGCTCGTCTTCTTGGCGAACTTCTTGATAAAACCGTTGTCGAGCCAGCGAAAATTCCATTCGTCAATGTCCTACGTAATCGTTTCCTGAACCATATTGCCAAGCGTCTACCCATCGATTCCAAACGTATTGATGTTTAGGAGAGAGAGCAGGCTTGAAATTTTGAGCGATCGAATAAAGCACCGTATAGTTTGCCAAATTCAAATAGTGCAACATCCAATCTAGCAAAGCGAAGATCCCAACGTGGGGAATAATTTTCAAAACTAATGCTGGATGTAGAATTCCTGTCTTTAAAAGCGTTTGAGACAATGGAATAAACTGAACCACATCTTGTAAAAATGGCTTTAAAACTTGTTCGCCCAATTGCTGCATTTCTGCGAATACAGTGACTAAGAGTTGATTGATTTGCTCAGGATCAACTTTTTGATTCACCCCAACGCTCATCGATCGCTGAAATAACCAAGTCACTGATAAATTCGGTTGATACGGTTGCAATAAAGATAAAGCTGCTTGATCGAGCATTTCCGCTTTCAAGGCTTCATCAATTCCATTTGTTAACCGTTTCAAATGTCGAATCATTGCACCAAATCCGCCAAAACTAAGTGGTGATTGGCTCCCGCTACTATCACCAACGGGTAGAATTCTATC
>JADEXW010000913.1 GCA_015206935.1 Pseudanabaenaceae cyanobacterium LEGE 13415
GCACTTTACATAGGAAATCGAGAGACTCCGAAAATCGCGCAATCTGGATTAAGTTTTTTGTAAACCAGTAAAAAAGCGTTCGGATTCTTGAAAGACAGCCTGCATTCAGTACAATAAGCGACTGATTGCTTTTGCCCTCAGCCTGTGACGATGACAGCCTATGAGTCCTTTGCCGAACCGCCCACTCCAGCCTCCTAAATCCTATGCCGCTGAAAATGCGGCTGAAGGCTCTGCTATGCCCCAATCCTCAGACGCATCTGAACCGAAACCGCCAACCGCCCAGCGTCCGCTGGTTCGTCCGGTGGCACGTCCTCAACCTGCGGCGGCTCCCCCTCCTCCCCCTCCTGTTGCTGAAAAGCCACCGGAACCGGAAGAGGAAGCTTTTGATCCGGCAAGTTTGAGACAGCAACCGATTCCAGCACCGAGTGAACCGATGCAGTATCGCGCGATCGGTCTTTTGCGCGGTTGCTATAAAGCCTCAGAAGAACAGTTTACGCGCGGCGAAATGACGACCGCTGATGGAACGACGATCGAAGCTGTATTGCTGGGTCGCGTGATGAGTTTGGTGAAAAACCATCTGGATCTCGAACAAGAGCATCTTTGGGTGGTTTATCCCCGGACTCGTGAGAAACAAGAAGATTTGCACGTGCAGATCGTCGGAGTTTGGGAGCCTGAAAACCTCAGCAAGCCTGACGAAGAAACCGAAGACGTTGAACAGCCTGCTTACTTGCCTTCCTCTGAAGTTGAGGATAACTATTTCTCGATTCGGGGTGAAGTGATCTTCCACACGCCGGAAGAAAAATCGGTTGTGGTGAAGATCAATCAAGCTCCCCGCAAAAAAGACGATAGGGCAAAATCCTTTAAGTTGAAGCTTAATGGTGAGTTAAGCGGAAAAGTGGTTGGCTATTTCTGGGAACTGAATGTGAAGCGTGTCGGACCTGATCTGGAGATCACGAGCGCGAAATCGATCGGCATGATTCCTCCTCGGAAGAAGTCGAAAGAAGAGCTTGCACGCGGTCGCTCATTTGGTCGTCCGGGCGGAGGTCGTCCGGGTGGCGGTGGTCGTAGACCGTTTTCACCGCGCCCAGGTGGGGGAGATCGCGATCGTAGACCTCCCAATCAAGCGGCTCAACCGGAAGCACCCCGGAGAACTGAACCGCTACCCAAGCCTGTGAAGCGTCGGGCTGAAGGAAACACGGATAACGCAGTTAGTGAAGCATAGGTTGAGTTGGGGTGGTCTTCGGATCACCCCTATTTTTTGTACTACCGTGTACACACAAGTCGTTGTTCACTTCGTTTGGGTCGGCTAATGCCCCCTAAATCCCCCAAATTTGGGGGACTTTGACGGTGGAAAGCGCTTTGGAATTCCAGAAATTGTTCTTCCTCAAAGTCCCCCAGAATGGGGGATTTAGGGGCGAAGGATTTCAGCAATGACTATCGACTTGTGTGTACACGGTAGATTTTTTGTAGACAATAAATCCCGCGATCGCATCGAGTAAGGCTTCGGGTTCATCGGCACGAATCAAGTGACCGCTATGCTCAAAAATTCGTAAGTCCGCGTTCGGAATTGTTTTAGCAATTTGTTCTGAAAACTCTGGCGGACAGATCCAATCGTGGCGACCTGCAATTACTAAAGTCGGAACTGTAATTTTGTGAAGCTGATCAAGGAC
>JADEXW010000914.1 GCA_015206935.1 Pseudanabaenaceae cyanobacterium LEGE 13415
TCTCAGGCGGAATCACCGATGCGATCGCTCAATCGATCCAAGCTTTATCCGAACAACATCCCGATTTAACGCTGCAATGGTTGTCTCCGTTTGACTATTGTGAAGATCTAGTGCGATTGATTATTGATGTTATTACGGTGGAAACTTCAGCCGAATTGCTAACACGATCGAACAAATAACCCCATATTCTTAGTCAAACAAGGCAAACTTTTCAGGTGTCATGTATCAAAAGTAGCAATTTCTTCTATCTAGACTTGTTACCGTGAGAAGTTCGCTCTTCCACCTGTTTCTCTTCCTTCTCCCTTCATGATGAATTCAACAGATGCAGCTTCTGTCGGTAAGGTTTATTTAATCGGCGCAGGACCTGGCGATCCGGGTCTCATGACCTTAAAAGGAAAGGAATTGCTCGAAACTGCGGATGTCGTCGTTTACGATGCCTTAGTGAGTGAGCCGATTTTAGCGATGATTAACCCGATCGCTGAAAAGATCGATGCCGGAAAACGGCGCGGTCGGCATTCAATGGCACAAGACGAAATCAATCAGCTATTAATCGACAAAGCCCACGAAGCCGCGATCGTGGTTCGATTAAAAGGGGGCGACCCTTTCATTTTTGGGCGTGGCGGCGAAGAAATGATGGATCTAGTAGCAGCAGGTGTTTCCGTCGAAATGGTTCCAGGCATTACTTCTGGAATTGCAGCACCAGCCTATGCGGGAATTCCGTTAACGCATCGATCGTATAGTTCCTCTGTGACCTTTGTAACCGGACACGAAGAAGCGGGAAAGTATCGTCCTGCGGTAAATTGGAATGCGATCGCACATGGTTCAGAAACGATTGTGATTTACATGGGCGTTCACAATCTGCCGCACATTATTGAGCAACTGCATGAGGCGGGAATGAGCTTAGAAACACCGATCGCAATGGTACGTTGGGGAACTCGCCCGGAGCAGCAAGAATTGATTGGAACATTGGCATCGATCGTAGAGCAAATGGAAGCTGCGAACTTTGGAGCGCCAGCGATCGCGGTCATTGGCAATGTCGTGAGCTTGCATGAAATTTTTTCTCAGTGCCGTCCACAGTTTGTTAATGTCCTGAAAGACGAGCAGTAAGTTACCTGACATTTTTAGCTTAGTCATGTGTAGCCACCTGTGGGATGTCATTCGTTTCCGCAACATTGACACCTTGCGAACACTCTTAGAAATTGGGGAAGATATCAATTTCAGAAATCCAAATTATCTGGATGGTACTCTGCTTCAATTCGCGATCGCACGACGCTGGTATGAGATTGCCAACTTTCTCATCGATCGAGGTGCAGATACCCACACCAAAAATAACAGAGGTTGGACAGCTTTACACTGGGCTGCGGTTTCTGGGCATTTAGAGATTGTTCAATTGCTGATTGCAGCAGGTGCAGACGTAAATTCAGGACTGGAGCGAGGAGATACACCGCTTCGAGTCGCTGGACTGTGGCGATATGATGCGATCGTTGAGTTTTTGATCAACAATGGAGCCAAGGGATAAAGCGATGGAGAACCGCTGAATCAAAATTAACAGCAAGGAGCCACAATGTCAGATATTACGCTCACCGCAGATCAACTGAAAGACATTTTGAAAAGCGCGATCGTTGAACTTTTGCGGGACAATCGTGAAGAAGTTTCTGATCTTTTGAC
>JADEXW010000915.1 GCA_015206935.1 Pseudanabaenaceae cyanobacterium LEGE 13415
CAATCCGATTCCATTGTTTCAGCGAAGAGTTTCGCAGCATGGCGACCCCTCCAGATTCTCTTGTCTCTAAATTATCCAACTGAAAGAGTCCTTGCTCACAGTTTCAACACAAACCTACACCTGTAAGGGCATTAGCCCCCCCAAACGCAGCAAAAAGCTCGATCGGATTCAGTGTCAAGCTTGCGTCAGAATTTCGTAACCAGTTGAAGTCACCGCGATCGTATGTTCACATTGTGCCGAAAGCTTCCGATCCTTGGTCAAAGCCGTCCACTTATCGGGCATGACTTCAACTTCCCAAGTGCCTTCGTTGATCATCGGCTCGATCGTAAAGACCATTCCCGGACGTAGTTTTTTCCCGGTTCCTCGTTTGCCGTAGTGCGGAATTTGAGGAGCCGTATGGAAAATGTGACTGATGCCATGCCCGACAAAATCTTGCACAACTGAGAAGCCTTGGGATTCTGCGTATTCCTGAATGGCTGCACCAATATCACCAATTCTTGCGCCTGGTTTCACTTCGTCCATGCCTAATTGACGGCATTTTTCAGTGACTTCGACTAAACGTTTCGCAACTGGAGACGGTTCTCCCACGAAGTACATTTTCGAGGTGTCACCGTGATACCCGTCCACGATGAGCGTGACATCGATATTGATGATGTCGCCATCTTTAAGGACTTGTTTGGCGTTAGGAATTCCGTGGCAAACGCACTCATTCACGCTCGTACAGATCGATTTAGGGAAGCCGTTGTAGCCGAGAGGAGCGCTTTTTGCTCCGTGTGCTTGTGTCCAGCGCTCGGCTTCGTCGTTTAATTCTAAGGTGGTGACACCTGGTTTAACGAATGGCTCTAAGTGATTCAATAACTGCGCTGCGAGTTTTCCAGCTCGACGCATTTTTTCGATTTCGCGACTCGAAAGCAGGGTAATAACTTCTTGTTCCATATCGATCATGTTAGCGAGAATTCTTCTGCTCTTGAGCCAGAGCGTATCGATTGTAGACCGAATTGATCGCGATCGTTATTCCTTCGCTCCATTGAGCCAGTGGAGTAAAACCGGGAGCAGTTCTTGGCGCGATCGAGTCTCCGGATTAATACAGACATGACGAGTTAAAGCCTTGGCGATCGCATGATGGGGTGCTTGATGAAATAGATGATAGGAAATCTCGAATTCGCTCGGCTTCAATAAGTTTGGAGTGAGTGCGATCGTGATTTGATCGCCGCAAAACATCGGTTTGAAAAAATCTACTTCGGCATGGACGATCGGCACTGCTATGTCTTGACCAGAAAAGAACGATCGTAAATCGATTCCACTGGCGACTAAGGAAGCTTCATAGGCTTCGTGGCAGATTTTGAGAACATTGGCGAAGTAAACAACTCCTGCCGCGTCGGTGTCGGAGAAGTGAATCGATCGAGAATAGGTAAATGCCATTAGGAAAGGAGTTCAGCTTTGAGAAAGTCGATAAATTGACGTGCCGTTCTGCCCGATCGACCATTGTGCCGAGTTGCCCACTGCAAGGCTCTGAATTCTAAATCTTTGGAATCGAGATCAATCTGGGCTTGATTAGCGAGATGGTGAACGATTTTCAAATACGTGGGCTGATCCGCAGGCTCAAACGTGAGGGTTAACCCAAAGCGATCGCTAAACGATAACTTTTCTTGCACGGTGTCCCAT
>JADEXW010000916.1 GCA_015206935.1 Pseudanabaenaceae cyanobacterium LEGE 13415
GATTGAGTCCGCGATCGAGAAGCGGAGCGCTCAGGGATGCGAGGACGGTTTGCAGACCCGTCTGAGAACTATTCATGGTGTTATTTTCCTGGGTGTGAGTGTGTAAATTGCTGGAAAAGCTCAATTCATGAAGTCACAAGCAGAAGTTCCAGCAATGAGCAACCGAAGCAATGAATGATTTTATAGCTGCAAGAGAATTCGGAAGCATTGAAAAATAAGGGTGGTCAGGGCGAAAAAATATCGTTTTTCAATGCTTTGGAGCTTCTTACTGGGTCGATGCAACTCAATTTCTGATGTAAATTCACAGCCTTACGACGAAGGATTGCTTCGCTTTGTACCTAGCGTAAAGAGAAACAGTAGTTTAGCCAACCTGATAATCTCAGAACTTTAGCAGAAAAGCTGTAATAAACAATACGCGCTGTTTGATGAAATATGCCTATTTTATCGAAAGTAATCTAAATATACTTAGATTAATTAACACATTTTAAGTCTAACTCCAAATTAATTGGAACCAGAAGCCCTAGAATTTGTTCTAATTAACTTGATTAAAACATTATTTAATCTTGAGCGGAACTCGCTGCGAATTGTATAAATAATGATTAGAGTGTCAGTAAGATTATTCCGTTGCTATTTAGCTAGAACTAAATTAGGAGCGGTTCTAATTAATTTCTAGACACTTTGCAAATTGTGATGTAGCCTGTTGAGGTATCAATTCTGCACTTTGGTCAGTGTAGAGTTTAGTCGATAAATCAGGGTTTTGACTGTTCTGCGTTCAAGAGTTTGAAGGTGAAGCGGGATGCTGAATGAGTGTCCCGTAATAGAAGTCAGGGAATTTAGTTCATGGCGATGAGATTGCTCGATCGCTAAAACGCTTTTCAATTGCAAGTCTGTTATGAGTAGTTGTTTGAAGATTGGAAGTCGCTTACTTGATAGTGACCAGATGATTTCTGCGCTTGTACAGTACAAGCTTCTAGAACCTCTCGTTGGACATTTATTGTTAGACGAAGTGTTCAAAGAAGTTCCGTTGTTAAAGCAAGAAGTGTTTCACACCTTAACCGGAGGAACGGATGAAACCATTCCGGACAATTTTGAGCAGTTTGTCGCTCATTGGTGTCAGCAGCGAGACATTACCTTAGAGTATTTTCAAACGGTGATGGTGCGCGAGTGGCAGCTCCAGAAATTTAAGCAGCTTCAGTTTGCAACTCAGGTGGAATCGGAGTTTCTTCGGATGAAACCGGATCTGGATCAAGTTGAGTATTCATTGATTCAGGTTGAGGATTTTTCACTGGCTCAGGAGCTTTATTTTCAGCTTCGAGATGATGGAATTGCATTTTCTGAACTTGCACGAGAACATTCCCTGGGCAACGAAAGACAATCCGAAGGGTGGGTGGGCCCTGTCGCCTTGTCTAGCTTACCGATCGACATTGCTAAGTTATTTCGCCATCAACGCACTGGAATGGTTTATCCTCCAGTTCCGATCAATGGTCGCTTTTGGATTGTTCAACTCGAACGATTGATTGCAGCCCGATTGACCGATGCTACTCGAACTCAAGTCGTTGAGCGCCTCTATCATCGCTGGCTACAAACCCAGATTCAGAAAGTGATGAACACACCAGGCGCGATCGCAGTTCAAGCCGAACAATCGTTAGCGATCGCATCATGTC
>JADEXW010000917.1 GCA_015206935.1 Pseudanabaenaceae cyanobacterium LEGE 13415
CTAAAAGTGTTAGGTTCGAGCAGAAAACGAGAGCTTCTCTGACGCTAGCTCGATCGCTCTTTCGAGTGACCTGCGCTAGAGCATGTACAAGGTGCATCGAAATGATTTGTGATAGTTTCTTGGCGTTGTGCCATCGTCAAGTCCAGTCTGAACCCAATACCATTATCCGCGTCGTCATGAGACTGCTTGCGTAGATGAATTACGATCCTTTAGAGTTCAAAGCCGCCACTCCTGAAGTTGGAGTTTACGAGTGTGAGGTTCGCCTAAAATTCAGGCTAATCGAGGAAAAAGGGACATTCAGCAACCCAGAACAGCTACTGGAATTGTTGCTGGATGCTTATTCCTGCGGTGCGGATGAGTTTTTAGAACCTGTCGAAACGACCGTGAAAGCAGAAGAAATTTCTGAATTTACGGCTTCTCCGCAGATGCGTCGTCAATTGATTCGTCTTCGCAACTCAAAAGAATAACTGTTAGAAAAATGAATATTTTGAGAGGAGTCGTGATTGCGGCTCCTTTTTTGCAGAGGGTGTCGATCGAGCGCACAATAAGAACAGCGATCTTGAAATACGTATGAACTCAGCATTATCCGACGCGAAGAACCTAATTTCTGATTTGATCAGCCAATATCGTCATCGTGTAGATTATCTGGCGATTCGACTGGAAGCGGCAGAAGGCACTGATATTTTGCTGCGGGGTCACAAGATCGAGACGTTGAGCGAAGGAATTTCGATCGGGGGACAAGTTCGCGCTTGTTATAAAGGCGGTTGGGGTTTTTCCAGTTTTAATCAATTGTCCAGCCTGAAGGAACGGGTCGAAGATGCGATCGCGGCGGCCCGATTAGTCGGAACGGATGAAACCGTTTTGGCTCCGGTTGCACCCGTCCAAGATGAACGATCGCTCTTACTCACCGGAAGCGATCCGCGTCAGATTTCTCTGACTCAAAAGAAAGCCCTTTGCGAACACTATGGAGAAATTCTTCGCACCGTTGATCCGCGAATTGCAACGATTTCCGTTCGATATGGCGACAGCGCTCAACGCATTATCCTAGCGACTTCAGACGGCACAATGATCGAGCAGTCTTGGGTCGATTTAGAAATGCGATTTGCGGCGACTGCACGAGATGGTGAAACAGTTCAGACGGGGCGAGAAACGGTAGGATCACGCAAAGCCTTTGAAGACTTGTTGCGACTCGATCGACAAGTGCAAGAGGCGGCACAACGGGCAGTCAATTCTCTCGCGCTTCCACCTGTGAAGGGAAATGCTTATACAGTTGTGATCGATCCAATCTTGTCAGGATTGTTTGTTCATGAAGCGTTCGGGCACTTGTCTGAGGCGGACATGGCGTATGAAAATCCCGATATTTTAGAAGTAATGAGTATCGGGCGACAGTTTGGCACAGCGGATTTGCAGATTTACGATGGAGCCGCGATCGAGGGTCATCGAGGCAGCTATTTCTATGATGATGAAGGCGTTCCAGCAACGACGACACAACTAATCAAAGATGGTGTTCTCGTCGGGCGGCTGCATTCTCGTGAAACCGCAGGCAAATTAGAAGAAGCGCCGACTGGGAATGCTCGGTGTTTGAACTATCACTATCCACCGATCGTTCGGATGACGAATACTTGGATCGAGCGAGGTAAAACGCCTGTTAAAGATCTCTTC
>JADEXW010000918.1 GCA_015206935.1 Pseudanabaenaceae cyanobacterium LEGE 13415
GAAGGAAAAGGCCCGATCATTGCTGATCCGATTCGCTCTCAGGCACAAATCGATCAACTTCAGCCGCTGGTTCCCGAAGAGACAATGCCGTTTATTAAAACGATTCTCAAGTCTCTGCGCGAAGAAGTGAAGAACGAAGCGACGGTTCTCGGTTTTGTGGGTGCGCCTTGGACGTTGGCGGCATATGCAGTGGAAGGAAAAGGATCGAAAACCTATTCCATCATCAAGAACATGGCGTTTTCTGATCCGGCGATTTTGCATCAATTGTTGTCGAAGTTGGCAGATGCGATCGCGACTTATGCTTGCTACCAAATCGAGTGTGGCGCTCAAGTGATCCAAATGTTCGATTCTTGGGCAGGACAACTCAGTCCCCAAGATTACGATACGTTTGCGCTCCCGTATCAACAGCAAGTGTTCCGCAAAATCAAACAAGTGCATCCTGATACGCCGTTGATTCTCTTAGTAACCGGAAGTGCGGGACTGCTTGAACGGATGTCGAAAGCAGGCGCGGACATTTTAACGATCGATTGGACAGTCGATATGGCGGATGCGCGTGCGCGACTCGGAAAAGATGTCAAAGTGCAAGGCAACCTTGATCCCGGAGTCTTGTTTGGATCGAAAGAATTTATTCGCGATCGGATTCTCGACACGATTCGCAAAGCCGGAAACCGAGGTCACATTTTAAACCTTGGGCATGGTATTCTCCCGAATACTCCGGAGGAAAATGCGGCTTATTTCTTTGAAACTGCGAAACAAGTGGATCAACTGTTGGCAGCCGCTCGGTAAGTAGATTTTGCTGCGTCGATCGGTTTAGGGAAAGCCCCCTAAAACCCCCACTCGTGGGGGTTTTAGGGGGCGAAACGATTTTAAACGTAGCCAAGAAACTGCTAAAACGAATCAAGATGAGGGGCAGATCAGGGATCAGAAATCACAGAATCCGTTTATTCTGTTAATTCAAGGGGATTCCTCACACAAGAATCATGTCCTTCATCCTTCATTCCCTCAATGACCCAGCGAATCTTTGTGACAGGTGCTAGTGGTTGCATTGGTCACTATATTGTCGAAGCGCTCATCCAAGAGACTCAACACGAACTATTTTTGCTCGTTCGCGATGCCAATAAGCTAAAAATCGATGTTACGGCTCGATCGGGCATTACTGTGCTTGAATCTGATCTGCGTGAGATTGAGCAGCATCGTGACCTGTTAAAAACGATCGATTGTGCAATCTTAGCGGCGACGGCTTGGGGTGGGGACAGTGTTCAAACAGTGAATGTCGATAAAACGATCGAATTGCTCTCAATGCTGGATGCAGACCGAATTGAGCAAGTTCTTTATTTCTCAACGGCTAGTATTCTCGATCGACAAAATCAACTGCTTCCCGAAGCAATGGAAATCGGGAATGATTATCTGAAATCGAAGTATCTTTGCTGCGAAAAGTTAGCGAACTTAGCGATCGCACCCAAAATTACCAAACTCTTCCCAACTTTAGTGATTGGGGGCGGAGAACGTTATCCCTATTCAGCGATTACGGCTGGAATTCCAGATGTGACAAAGTGGGCGAAATTAATTCGGCTCTTTCGGGCAGATGGCAGCTTTCACTTTATTCATGGACATGACATTGCTCAGGTTGTACGGCATTTTGTCGATCGTCCGCCAGC
>JADEXW010000235.1 GCA_015206935.1 Pseudanabaenaceae cyanobacterium LEGE 13415
TTCCTGAATTTTTTGAATTGCGTCACGTTTTTCTTCTTCCTGACTTCTCTAAACTTAACGGTTTCAGTACAGCATGTCTGACTTAACTCGTCACGCCATGACTAAATTGTCATGGTTGATCGAAGTGTGTTGCGCTTCGATCACTCTACTGTGCGTGAATGGCTTGCAAGCGCCTTCTCATGCTCAGTCATCTACCTATCCTTCACCTGAATCTGCTACGCTTCAAGCTCTGGAGCATCAGCACATTGCTCAATCTCAAATTGCTCAATCTCAAATTGCTCAATCTCAAATTGCTCAAGCTGCACCTCCTGATCAACGTTCATCAGTGAGTGAGGATGCTGTGATTCGACAAGTTTCTAAAGGGATTGCGCTACCTGCAACTTCTCGAACAGGTTTTCCTGCACCAGAGGTATCGACTCCTGTTGCAGCGCCTTCTGCACCGCAATCTTCCCCCGTTCGCTTCACTTTGCCGGATCGATTGCACAGTCCACCTGTTGCGACTTTGAAAGCAACTCCGACTGTTCCTCCACCTGCAAGTAAACCGGATTTTTCAGCTCAGATTCCCGATAGTTCACCGACTCGAAATCCCCTCCGCACAAGTGCGCTAACCCCGCCAAGTCTTGTGTTTCAGGGGGTTTATTTATATCAAGGGGATGAAACTTCAGCACGAGCGCGTTTGACTGGAATTTATCCGCTGTCTCCGAATGCGATCGTCGGCGGAACTGTGGATGTGACAACAGGTCGAGCGTTTAGCGATAGTCCGAATCAGGGCTTTAATGTCAATGAATTGTATGTTGCGCTTTCGCCACGTGAGCTACCAGGACTGCGATTTGTGGTCGGTCAGTTGGATTTGACTTCGTACTTCGATCGCAATAGTTTCGCTAAAGATGGTACAACTCAGTTCTTTAGTTCTGTGTTCCAAACGAATCCAGCTTTAAGTGCAACTGGCATTACATCGCGTCCGGGTGCGTTGGTCAATCTCAGCTTGGGAGATAACTTAGAGGCGAAAGCGGCTGTGTTCTCGTCTGCACGAGGACTGGGCGATTTTTCACTCGATGCGTTTGCAGGTGAAGTGGGATTGCGAACTGGCAATCTGATTGTTCGAGGAACCTATGTAACGGCTCGTGATGCAGGGTCTAACTCAGGATTTGATGAGATCTTCTCGTTTAATCGCGGCAACAATGAATTTGGCTTGCAACGCGGCGATCGAGAAGAAGCGTATGGTGTGAATGCAGAGTATTTTATTCCAGCGATTCGGCTGGGATTGTTTGGTCGCTATGGGCGATACAACAATGTTGAGCTAGATCGAGGCGGAGATACTTATAGCTTTGGTTTGACCTTTCTCGATTTGTTCACCCAGAACGATCGATTAGGAATCGCTTACGGGCAGGGATTGTCCAATTCGACTTTGCGAAGACGCAGCGATCGAGACAATCCGAATGTGTTGGAAGTGTTCTATGACTTTCGTGTGATCGCTGGATTGAGACTTGGATTTTCGGTACAGTCGCGCAATGATTTTTCGGAAACCATTGCTGGGGTGCGTTTGAGAACTGAGTTTGATGTATTGCCCCGCTCTAGGACACCTGATTAAATCATCTATCATCGTCACGTCATCATGAGAAACATTACGATCGCGCTAGGTCTAGGAGCAGCGTTTTGCTCTATGCCGACTTTAGCGCTGGGTCAAGAAGTTGCGGTTACGAGATCAACTGTAGTTCCATCCGAGATTCGTCAAGGCTATGTGTTGTTGGGAAAAGGTTGGGTGAATGATGCGATCGCAGTCTTTCAAAGTGCAATCAGACGTTATCCTGATTCAGTTGAAGCAAGATTGGGACTTGCCATTAGCTATCGTCGGGCGGGACAGGATCAGAATGCTTGGAATGCGTATCAGCAAGTTTTAAGCCGCGATCCTAACAATGCACTAGCACTGAAAACAGTGGGAATGATGGGCGTTTTTCGTCCTCAGTGGCAAACTCGTGGAATTGAAGCGTTAACGGCGTATCTTTCACAGATGCCGAATGATGTTGAAGCTCGATCGCAACGGGCTTTGTTACTCGGTTATCAAGGTCGATTTGCAGAATCTTTAGCAGATTATGATCAAGTGCTGCGAGGGAATGTTTCACCTGCAACCTTGTTAAATGCGGCTCAAACTTATACCTATGCAGGCGATGAAAAGCGTGCGGTGGAACTGTTTGAGCAATATCGATCGCGCAGTGGTTCTGCAATTTCAGGCAATGCCGCGATCGCATATGCTAGAGCATTACGCGGAACAGGTAACACAGCAGAAGCAATTCGAGTGTTAGAAGTTCAGCCTGATAGTGTTCAACTGCGATCGGAACTTTCCCAAGCGTATTTGGACAATCAGCAACCGACACAAGCGATCGCGGTTTTGGAAACATTGCGCGATCGTTCAGATGCTCGTTTACCGCTTGCTCGTGCTTTGAACGAAGTCGGTAAACGAACGAATCGAACTGAGTTTTTATCTCAATCGGCTGAACTGTATCTGCAAGTGTTGAATCAGTCTCAGAATCCGCCTGCATCATTGGTTCGAGAAACGGCAGATGTTCTTAGTGGCATTCCTCAAGAGCGTCAAACTGCTTTACAGCTTTATCGTCAGTTAGTCACTCAAGATCCAAGTAACAAGCCTTTAATTGTTCAACAGTTAGCACTCGAAAAGCAACTTGGAACCTTGTCGCCGCGAGAAATTCGGCAACGTTTACAGCCAATTTTGCAACCCTTACCCACAGATTCAGCACAACGATTTGCGATCGCGCGTTCTCTCGTTCAAATGGAGCCTGATCCAGAGTTCCTTCCGGTCTATCAAGAATTAGTTCGATCGAATGTGAATGAGCCATTTCTCCAGTTTCGACTAGCACAATTGCTGATTGAAAGAAATGAGATTGATGCTGCAAAAGTTGCGATCGAGCAATATCAATCAACGCCTGCTGGAAAACGCGATCGTTCTCCAGAATTGTTGTTAGCTGAAATCGATCGTCGTCAAGGCAATCTAAACGGTGCAGCACAACGCTATGAAGCTTTAGTTGCTGAACCTAGCGAAGTTCAAAACGGTGCAATTCGAGGACTTGCAGGAATTCGAATTGCTCAATTTCGCTACGCAGAAGCATTAACGCTTTATGATCAGTTGCTAGCCCGAAGTCCGAATGATCCACAATTGCAGCTTGGTAGAACTGCGATCGCTTATCAAGCTCGAATGATCACAGAATCTCAAGCAGATGTCGTTCTCGATCGCTATTTAGCGGCGCGTCCTGCGGATTCTCCCGAAGAGCTTTACACCTTAGTCGGTGTGCTGCCTGCGAGAGGAAAACGAGAGCCTTTATACACTGAACTGCTCGAAGCTGATCCGAAAAACGTTCCGATTCAAGTCAAACTGATTCAAGTTTTAGCCGATCGAGATCCAAGAGCAGCGAGAGTGAAAGCGAATCAATTGATTGCGAAAGCACGTCAAACTTCTCCGGGTGAAAACAATCCGTCATTGTTACTTCTCCGAGGCAGATTGGAGCAAACCCTTGGAAACCTCGATCGAGCAGAAGAAGCTTATCAAGCGATTCTTAAATTGCAGCCTGAGAACTTAGATGCGTTGACCAGTTTGGGCGGCGTGAACTTCCAGCAACGCGATTTTGAATCGGCTTCTCGACAGTATGACCAAGCCTTGGAACTGAATCCAGAAAATGTTGGGGTACGACGGTCGATCGCTGAATTGTCAGCAGTTCAAGGACTATCGTTTGCTGCAATGGAGCAGTTGGAGCGACTGAGAATTGAGCAGCAAAGTCAAGGGGCGGTGGATGTTGAGCTAGATCAGCGGATTCAGAAGCTTCAAGAAGACATGCTGCGACAGCGGGGATTTCAGCCTTCTTGGGAGCGGTATTGATTCAAGTGTTGTTTCTTGTGTTTCCTATGCGTCTACATCGATTGAATTGGCTAGCTCGACTCGCAAAGAGAAAACCTCTTACTCTCAAGGAGCTACCGTGTATATACAAGTCTCTTGCACTTCGTTGGGGTCGGATTGCGCCCCCTAAATCCCCCGTTGTGGGGGACTTTGAGTCAGAAGAATTTCTGGAACTCCAAAGCGCTTCCCATCTTCAAAGTCCCCCAAATTTGGGGGATTTAGGGGGCTTTAGCCGATTCAATCGTAGCGAAAACAACTGGTGTAGACACGGTAGCTCTCTGAAGGTGAGGGCTAGGGTGAGGGTTTATCGGAGATTACAAAGCTCGATCGTGCTAATTTTCTTCGTCGCGTTTTCCCTTTTCCTCATGCTAACAGCTTGCACCGAAGCTGCGAAACCTCCGAAACATGCTCAAATCCTACAGGAAAGCTGGGGCGCATATCGTCAGCGATTCATTCAAGACGATGGGCGTGTGATCGATCGACAAGATACCGATCGATCCATTTCTGAAGGTCAAGCATACGGACTGTTGAGAGCAGTCATGGTCAATGATCGACAAACCTTCGATCGTATTCTCCAATGGTCAGAGAACAATCTCAAACGCAAAGATAACAATCAGCAATTGATTGATCATCTTTGGGCGTGGAGATGGGGACGCAATAACAACAATCAATGGACAGTTCTGGATCAAAACTTTGCGACCGATGCAGATATTGATGCGATTACCGCATTGATTATTGCTGCTCGGAAATGGCAACAGTCCAACTATCTAGATTTAGCAACGGTAAAGCTAAAGGATCTTTGGAAGCATGGAACGATTTTGATCAATCAGCAACCGTATTTGTTGCCAGGATCGATCGAGGTTTTCCGTAAGAACGATGCCCTCAAATTTAATCCTTCTTACCTTGCTCCCGCAGCGTTTCGCTTATTCGCTCAGGTTGACTCACACCATCAATGGCAACGGCTCATTGATACTAGCTATGAGGTACTTAATCAATCCACAGACCTTTCAAAAGTGAACCTTCCGAGTGATTGGGTTTTGTTTCAGCCCAACACTGGAAGCTATGCCCCGACTCAAAAAAATGACTTGGTAAGCCGCTATGGTTTCGATGCAACTCGTGTTTGGTGGCGAGTCGCGATCGATGCTGAATGGTTCGGTGAACCCAGAGCCAAAGCCTTTCTTAAAGAGCATCTTAGCTATCTCAAGCAACTTTGGCGATCGCAACGTTCGATTCCGGCTCAGTTGGATTTGAATGGTCGATCGCTCGTGTCTTATGAAGCTACTTCCCAGTACGGAATGTTATATGCCGCATTTCGCGTGATCGATCCGTCGATCGCGGCTGAGATTTTTGAACGTAAACTATCACCCCAGTACCGAAACGGGTTTTGGGAGAACGATAGTGCTTACTACACTCAAAATCTAGCTTGGTTTGGGTTGATGCCTGCTTCGATGGTTGTTCCTTATCTGTCGCACTCTAACTAATTCCCATGAACAAACGGTCATCTAGACAATCCCGGCAGAGTTCCACCTCTCAATTTTGGCGATCGAGGTTGCTATTATTGGGCGGAATTGGACTTTTTACTGCACTTGCAATTGTTCTGACTCAAAAGCCAGTTCCTCAAGTTGTCGCTCAATCTTCTCAACGTTCAGCAGTCAATCAATTGTTCAAGCTGCCTACTACGACAGCGATCGCACAATATCAGCCCTCGATCGCGTCAACTTCTGAAACATTGATTGCTCAAGCGACTCCGACAGAGCAGATTAAGCCTGCGGAAGTAACACCATCGGAAAAAGCACCTCAAAGCAAGCGTAAACAGAGCCAGTACATTGTTCAATTTAACCGGAGTCCGATCATTGGAAATCGGTTCCGACTCCAGGGCGTTTATGCTGAATCTCAGTTTGGTTTTACTCGTCCGCGTCAGTGGGAACTGAAGTCAGCAAAAGCAACCATTCGCTACCAGCATTCGCCTTCGTTAGTTGCAGAAAAATCGAACTTAGTGATTCGGGTGAATGATACGAGCATTGGAAGTGCGCCGCTCAACCTGAAAAATGCTCAAGTTGGTAAAGTCGCTTTCGATATTCCGCGAAATCTGTTGCAGGATGAGAATCAAATCTCGATCGTGGCTCAACAGCAAAATTCTCCAACTTGCTCGAACCCAGATGATCCAACCCTCTGGTCAGAGGTTCTCTCAGATTCAGAGATTGTGTTTGACTACACTGTGAAGCCGGTCGATTTAGATTTCAGTCGCTATCCGTTCCCCTTCTTTGATGAATACGGCTTGGATTCTAATCGTGTGAGCTATCTACTGCCGAATCAAACGAGCGAATCTTGGCTTACCGCTGTAAGTCGGTTCCAAACGAACTTTGGACGATTAGCAGATTTCCGACCCTTGGAAACGGTGTTGCTCAAGGATTTGAAAAATTTGGCATGGAACGATCGCGTCATCGTGATTGGAACACCGAGCGAACAACCTTTGCTTAAGACAATGAAGTTGCCTTACAAACTGGTGAACGATCGCTTTGTGGATGGGAACAATACACCACTGCCTGACAATGTTGGCGTTGCAATGTTAGCCACTTTGAATAATGGTGAAATCCCTGCCGTTGTTGTTTCTGGAAATGGTGCAGAGGGAGTTGCGAAAGCTGCACAGTTCTTGATTCAGCCTTCTAACAGTCAGATTGGGGCGGGTACGGCTGTGATTGTTTCGGATTTGTCAGAAACACCTTCCCCGGCTCCCCGTGAATGGTCGCACTATCTCCCGAACAAAGATAGTTTCCAACTGTCTGCCTTGACTGGATTGGACAATAAACCCTACAAAGATAAAACCGTTAAGGGAACTTCTGCGGCTCCGATTCAGGTACATTTCCGAGCATTGCCCGACGATCGCTTTTTGCGCGGTAGCACGATGAATCTGAAGTATAGCTACAGTGCCCAAGTTGATCCTCGGACTTCTAGTGTTTCTGTGCTGATCGATGGTGTTGGGATCGGGAGTAAAAAGCTCGATTCTGATAAAGGTGGACAGAATGAATCGTTGACGGTTGATTTGCCGCCGAACTTAATCAAGTCGAATTCGATCATTGAAGTTGCATTCGATATGTATCCAAAAGAAGCTGCACAATGCGGATATGCGAATGATCAGCAACTTTGGGGAACGGTTCACAGTGATACCTCGTTCAATCTCAAACGGGAAAATTCGGTTGAACTGCCTGATTTGAAGTTGCTCACGACCGGATTCCCGTTAGCTTCGCCGCAGGACTTATCAAAAACCGCGATCGTGGTTCCTGATGCTCCGACTGAAACTGATTTGATGACTTTGATCAAATTCAGTGAACGGATGGGACGCTTAACTGCTGCAAAATCGGTAAAAGTTGATGTGTTCAAAACGGGATCACTTCCAGAAGGAATGAAGAAAGATCGGAACATTGTTGCGATCGGAACACGCGATCGATTCCCAGTACAACAAGCTTTCGAGACGGGCGGATTTCAATTGATGGATGTGTTCGGGCGTGGACTTGGACAAGACCGGATTCAAACCCTTCCAGATGCTAGCGGCGTGATCAAAAGTGTGATGTCGCCTTGGAATAGCGATCGTGTTTTAATCGCGTTCAGTGGTCAAACCGAAAAAGGATTGCAACAAGTCCAAGACTTTATCGCGAAAGATAACTGGTTCTATCAGTTGAAGAATGACACCGTGTTGATCAATCAAAATCCGCAAAGTGCGAATAGCTTTGATGCAAATGCGTACCAGCTTCAGTTCTTAGACCAAGCAGAACGCCGCCGCATTGAGAATGTCAGTCCTCTGAGC
>JADEXW010000236.1 GCA_015206935.1 Pseudanabaenaceae cyanobacterium LEGE 13415
CTCTTTGTAGTCGGCAGTCCAAATCCCATCAGTCCAAATGCAAAAAGCAAGCTCAGAATGGTAATTGCATCAGTCGGTTTAACACTAATTTGCACAAAGTACTCTGAGCCATTCCACAATGCAGGTCTGCCCCAACTCTGAGATTTTCCATCCCACAACGCAGGCTGTAACCAAGCAGGAAATCCAAAGATTTTGAACGTCGATAGTCCTAGCAAAATCCATTCGAGATACAACAACAATCGAAACGGATGCGGCTGTAACTGAAACACTTTAGAAAGACGCTTAAACATTGGGGGATGTAGAGAACTTGCCCCCTTCTTGTATCACATTCTGAGTGGGATACGCTTGGGACTTTAGCCCTATCTATTTGATGTTCTAGGACTGTAGACCTATGTGAAAGTCAGGACTTGCGCCTCATGGGATTGTGCGATCGACATTCCTAAAGTAGAGCTATCGAATTCAAACTGAGGTAGCAATGCAGGAGACAAAATGAATCGCAAAGTTTTAGTTGGACTGTGGATTGGTGCGATCGTAATTGCTGGAATTGGAGCTTCAAAAACAAAGTTCAATCCTAGCTTAGACAGCTTCACGATTCGGATTAATTTAACCGAGACAGTTTACAAGTTGCGACAGTGGAATCGAACGATCGCCCCGGAGCAAAGTCAGGAGAACAACAATGAAGCCGGATGATCGCCAAGCCGAATGGACAGTGGAGGAGCAAAGCTGGGAAGAGATTCGACAGATGTTTGAAGATGCAGGAGTGCCACTGACTCCTGAACAAGAAGCTCAATACCAACAAGCGAATAAGCAGTTCAAAGCCAGAATCGTACCAGAGTTTCAAGCTGCACCGATTCTGTTTATCCTGAGATTTCTCGTGATGGCAATCTTACCAAGATTTGTTCTGGATTGTGTGGGAGGTTTGCTGATCGGAGATGCAATTGTGGACTATCTCAGCACAATGACTCAAATTCTGACACCAGAACAGCGAGAAGTCTGGGAACGAAGTTTTAACCGCGATCGATAGCTTTCATTTTGGAGACATAAACTATGATTGGACGAATTATCTTAGCAGTCGTTTTTGGCACGATTGGGATTGGAATTGGCTTTGGAGCCGGAGCGGGTTATCGAAGCGTTACAACGTTGATCACTGCAACTGCATCGGGAATGTGTAACACGATCGATACTGCTGCAAATCAAGGATTGATCACACCTGCACAAGCTCAGGAAGTTGGAGAAGCATTGCTGAAACAAGCACCGAAAGATCAGGCAAGCGGTCTGGGAGCGGTTTTGGCTGCGGACTCATCAAAGGCGGGTGAGGCGTGTAGACAGTTTCAGAAAGGTTTAGAAGGTTAGTTTATCTACGGAGTACAAATCATGAAAACACTTGCAGTCATTTTTGTTCCTGCTTTGGTTGGAGTATTGCTTGGCGGAGGTGCGGGATACTTTTGGGTTGGTACAAAAGGAAGAGAAACGGGAATGTTGGCGGGAACTTGTTTAACTGTAGATGCAGCGATCGCAGCTAAGGTTCTTACTCCTGATCAAGCTGAAAAACTAGGTGCAGCACTGGGAACTAAAACGAATCTTCAAGTGGCACAAGATTTGCTTAAAAGCAATGAGGGTAAAGCGGGCTGCCGTCGCGCTCTTCAAGGCGTTGTTCAAGCTGCAAAGTAGTCGTCAAAAGAGCGATCGCACAAAATGATGTCCTTCAAAAATCTAACTATAATCTCTAATTTTCTTCTACTTGGGATACTCAAATCAGTGCATCAGTGGCGATCGCAAAAATCTAGAGGGATAATGAGGTCATCCGACAATGTGACATATCTATGGATCAACTCCTTGGAAAAACGTTCAACGATCGCTACCAGATTCAATCGCTGCTGGGTCGCCAAACGGGGCGTAGAACCTTTCTTGCCAAGGATTTGCAGACGGGCGCAACGGTTGTGATTAAACTATTGCTCTTCGCGCCCGATTTTACTTGGGATGATCTGAAATTGTTTGAACGAGAGGCGGCAGTTCTACGATCGCTCAATCATCCTGCCATCCCTCAGTATCTCGATGATTTTGAAGTCGAAACAGAATTAGGGAAAGGCTTTGCACTCGTTCAAACTTATATCGAAGCGCGATCGCTGCAAGACTGGATACAATCCGGGCGAACCTTTAGCGAAGAAGAATTAAGAGCGATCGCGAAAGATCTTCTAGCAATTCTGGACTATCTTCACAGTCGTCAACCTGCGGTGGTTCATCGCGATTTGAAACCGAGCAATATTCTGTTAGGGAATCGCACTGGAAATCATCCTGGACAAGTTTATTTAATCGATTTTGGCTCTGTTCAAACTGCGATTCATTACGGAACGCGAACGATCGTCGGAACATATGGTTATATGCCGCCCGAACAATTTGGAGGGCAAACCGTTCCAGCATCGGATCTCTATGCGCTGGGTGCGACTCTAATCTGTCTGGCAACAGGTCAGAACCCTGATCAGCTTCCTCAACGAGAAATGCGGATTTTATTTGACGATCGAGTAACTCTTAGTTCTGATCTGAGCGATTGGCTCAAGTGGCTGACAGAACCCAGTTTAGATTTACGACTCCAATCTGCTAAACAAGCGCTAAAAGCTCTAGAAACCCCTCGAACGTTAGTAAAAGGTCAACCTGCGGGTAGCAGAGTTCAACTGACGCAAACTCGACAAATGTTAGAGATTGTGATTCCACCGCGTGGATTTCATTTTGGATTGCTTCCAGTCATTGGATTCGCGATCGCCTGGAATTCTTTTCTGGTGATGTGGTACGGATTGGCGGTAGCGAGTTGGAGTTCTGGAGGTTGGTTTATGGCTTTATTTGCGATCGGGCATTTAAGTGCAGGACTATGGATGGTTTGGGGAATCTTGTTCGACCTATTTGGGCACATCAGATTAGAAATCACAGAATCCAAGATTTTTCGAGCTAGCGAAATCCTTGGTATCGGGATCTTTCCGCTGATTGCCGATCGACGAGACATTTCCAGAATTGAGATGACTCCTGATACCTACACACGCGATACAGAAGGAGGGCACTTCAGAATTCCACCGCATCTCAACATCTGGGCAGGAACAAAGCGCTTTGCATTAGGGGGTGGAAAAGGGAACAATGAGTCGTTAACGCTTCCAGAAGTGTACTGGCTAGCAGAACAACTGAGTCAATGGCTGAATTTGCCAGTCGATCGCAAATAACTACTGTCTCAGAAACAATTGCGTAATGTAATAGGTATTGCCCTTCTTCCAAACACCAATTCCTGTTTCTGCATAGACCGGACGCAAGATATTTTCTCGGTGTCCAGGACTATTCATCCAACCTTCGACCGCATTATCAGCAGGTTTTCTAATGTTCGTGCCCATATACAAATTCTCACCCACGATCTGAAAAGAAATTTGTCCCGCCTCAACGCGCTCGGCAACATTGGAACCATCTGCGCCGGTATGACTAAAGAAATTTTTCTCTGCCATTTGCTGACTGTAGCGCCGCGCCACTTCTGCTAATCGATCGTTCTTTTTCAATGCTTTCAATCCGTCTTGTTGTCGAACTTGATTGATCTGTTGATGAATCGCAGTTTCGATTTGAGCAGCGGTGGGAGATTGAGCAGGCTTTGGAGGCGGAGGAGCAGGACGCTCAAACGTAGGTAATTCGGGGAACTGTTGTCTGATCTCTTTGCATCCGGTGATCGCTAAGAGCAGCATCAGACAGGCGATGAGTTTGAACTTGGGATGTGGCATAGATAGAGAAGCAAATCGCGAACTATCAAATTTAGTACGCTTCTATTATGGCGAGATTTTTGCAAGATTAAGTCGATCGCTTTATGCTGTGAAGCAGGTATTCTGGGACTCGATCGATGACTCAAACTCCAAAAATCGTGATTGTCGGTGCAGGTTGGGCTGGTTTAGGTGCGGCTTACCATTTAGCTCAACAAGGATATGCGGTCACATTACTCGAAGCAGGTGGCTATCCAGGCGGACTGGTCGCAGGCTGGAAAACAGCACAAGGTCGGTCGGTTGAAGCGGGAATACATGGCTTCTGGTATCCGTATCGAAATATTTTTGGATTAATCGATCGATTAGGCATAAAACCCTTCACGGATTGGACGCGCTCTTCACAGTATTCTCCCGCAGGTTTGGAAGTGGAATCGCCCATTTTTCAGCAAGAGCCGCGTTTACCGACTCCTTTAGGGACGTTTCTCTACACTCGGTTTAAGCGACTTCCACTTAGCGATCGACTGTCTGCTTTGCCGTTACTCTACGCGGTTGTGGATTTTGATAATTCAGATGAAGCATGGCGCAGATATGATTCAGTAACTGCGCGTGAACTGTTTAAACAGTTTGGAGTGTCAGCACGACTGTACAAAGATTCGTTTGAGCCAATGTTGTTAGTAGGATTGTTTGCACCTGGTGAACAATGTTCTGCTGCTGCTGCATTGGGAATGTTGTATTACTTTATTTTGGCGCATCAACCGGATTTTGATGTGGTTTGGTGTCGTGGAACGGTTGGAGAGCAAATCTTTCGTCCGTGGGTGGAGAAAATTGAACAAGCTGGAGGACGAATCTTAACTCAGCGGCGTGTGAGTGATGTGATTCTGCAAGCAGGAAGTACAACACCGAAGATCACTGGAGTTGTTTGTGGCGATGAAGTGTTTGAAGCGGATGCGGTGATCTTTGCGGTGGGTGTGACGGGAATGCAGAAGATAGTTTCTCAAAGTGCTACCCTGCGACAGTTTCCAGAGTTTTGTAACTTGATGAATTTGAATGCGATCGATGTTTTAGCGACGCGATTATGGTTCGATCGAAAAGTTCGTGTTCCGTTGCCTTCAAATGCTTGTTTTGGCTTTGACAATACAACGGGTTGGACATTCTTTGATCTGAATGCGCTACATGGTGAATGGCGAAATGAACCGGGAAGCGTGATTGAAGCTGATTTCTACCATGCGAATCAACTGTTACCAATGGATGATGCAGATATTATTGCGAAAGTGCATCGAGATTTAGCAACTTGTGTGCCTGAATTTCGGACTGCCAGAGTGATTGATAGTAGTGTTGTAAGACTTCCGAGAGCAGTGACTCATTTTTCACCGGGCAGCTATCAGTCGATGTTAACTGGCACGACGAGCATTGCTAATCTGTTAATGAGTGGGGATTGGATTATTACTCGTCATGGATCTTGGTCGCAGGAGAAAGCTTATGTGACTGGGTTAGAAGCTGCAAATCGAGTGATTCAACAGTTTGCTATGGGTGTACCTGCTCAGATTCTTCCAGTGGAAGCGGATGAGCCTCATATTACTTTTGCTCGGAATACGAATCGGACGGTGAGGGATTTGACGAGGAGCTTTTTACCGTCGATCTGGTTGCCTTAGGGGTGATGGTTTCGCGCTTCGGTGGGGTTCGCCCCCTAAATCCCCTATTCTGGGGGACTTTGAGCTAGAAAAAATTACAGAATTCCAAGGCGCTTTTCACCTTCAAAGTCCCCCAAATTTGGGGGATTTAGGGGGCATTAGCCGCCCCAAACGAAGCGAAAACAACTAAGGTATGCACAGTAGATCGCTCTAGCAAGTCGATCGAACCATTTTATCCAGCAAATGTTCCATCACTGCCGCTAAATCCTCGCACAGTCCTGTATGTACTCGTGAAGTCTGAATAATTGTACTGCGAGGAGCCACTAACCAATGAAATCGCTCTCTTTGAGGCAACTGCCCGATCGTACCTGCTTGCTGACCACCTGCACAAATAATTGGAATTGCTGCTAAATGCCGAAGTACCATTTCTACATCGATCGAATGATCGATCGCTCTTAATCGCCCTTCATCGACTTCGATCTGAGCTTCGAGAAATCTTCGGGCAGCACAAGACACAATCGCGCCCACATTGACGAATTCTTCGCGCTCAACCCTGGGAACGACGCGGATAATTGCATAATCATACGTTGAGGGTTCGGGCACGAATCGCTTCCTCCAAAAAGACGTGCGGTTGCTCTAAGCGAGATAACAAATACTCAATATACGCTGTTCGATGCTGATCGCTATTCTCAAACGGCGTATTTGTCACCAGCCAACTTTCAGGAATCAAGTTCACAATCTGTTCGATCGTGTCCCGCGATAGTTTCATTGAGGCATCGATCGCTTCTAGTTCCGTTGCAAATCGCAGTAGAACATGATCTTTAATCGCTGGAAAGCGATCGCGACTTCGCTGGAGATAGTTCGTCCAAGTGTGATGGAAATACAACGCTGCACCATGATCAATCAGCCAAAGATTGCGATGCCACATCAGTAAATTTGCATTGCGAGCCGTTCGATCGACATTTGTAATCAACGCATCAAACCAAACAATTCGAGAAGCCAGTTCTGCATCAACCGTTCCAGCGATCGGATCAAACGTGACTGAACTTGGGAGATAGTCCAATGCAAGATTCAATCCAGCACTGGCACGAATCAAATCTTGAATCTCTGGATCAGGCTCAGTCCGAGCGAGATCGGGATTCAGTTCGACAAAGACAATCTCTGGAACCGGTAGCCCTAACACTCGTGCCATCTCGCCGCCGATCAATTCTGCAATCAAAGACTTTTCTCCTTGACCTGCGCCCCGAAATTTCAGCACATACATGCCATCATCATCAGCTTCCACAATCGCAGGCAACGACCCGCCCTCGCGTAATGGCGTAACATAGCGCGTGGCAGTGACAGTTCGCAAAGTCATAAGAACAGCGTGAGAGTCCTTTCCCATCTTAGGTTGGGATTTGCTTCATTTTCACGATCGACATCTGGGCACATTAAGCGAGTTCAGTCGATGGAGAATTCTATGCGACCCGCGCTCTTTTGTCTTGGATTCACGACCGTTCTAATTTGTGGTCATGCTTCAGCCCAAGTGACCAGCGATCGATCGACCGCAACGAATGTTACTCCCTTACCAGGCAATAACTTTGTCATCACCGGAGGACGCGCTGAGGGAAGTAACCTTTTTCATAGTTTTGGCAGCTTCTCGATTCCGACAGGCGGATCAGCAACGTTCAATCTTTTAGGAACTCGAAATGTTTCTACAATCTTCAGTCGCGTCACAGGGGGAGCCGCCTCAACGATTGATGGGCGTATCTTCGCAACGCTAGATGGACGCACTCCTGCGCCTGTGAGCCTCTTTCTGATGAATCCAAACGGGGTATTGTTTGGTGCAAATGCTCAATTGATCATTGGCGGTTCTTTTGTGGGTACGACTGCTTCGAGTGTTCGATTTGCAGATGGAGTTGAATTTACAGCAACTAACACTGTGCCGCCTCTTTTGACGATGAGCGCTCCCGTGGGCTTGCAGTTCGGACAAAACCCTGGTGCGATTCAAGTGGAAGGCGCAGGACATCGTTTAGCGAGTTCCATCACTGGGAGTACGACACAAAATCCGGTGCTATTTCCTTACGTACCGACCAGTTTTTCGCTGTCAGGGTTACGAGTTGCACCCGGACGAACACTTGCCTTAATTGGGGGAGATATCTCGCTGAATGGTGGCATTGTGGCAGCAGCGGGAGGACGGGTGGAAATGGGTAGCGTTGATGTTGGGCAAGTGGGAATTCGATCGATTGATCAAGGCTTTCAATTTGATTACTCTGGTGTGCCAAGTTTACGGAACATCCAATTGAGTCAGCGATCGCTAGTCGATGTAGGTTGGATTGTGGATCAATCGCGCAGTGGTGGATCAATTCAAA
>JADEXW010000237.1 GCA_015206935.1 Pseudanabaenaceae cyanobacterium LEGE 13415
AAGTAAGGCGTGACCAAATCAAAGATGCCATGACAGATATAAACCTGCATAAACGGATTCAAAGTCATACCCACTCGCAATTCATCGATCGAGCCAACAAATCCTTGCTTAAAATCGCCTTTAAGGTCGTATTTCCAAGCTTTGAAAACCTCAAGACTGAGCAAGTGATAAGTTAAATCCGTTTCAACTCCAAGCGTATCTCGCAGATGACTATTGATGCCACCTGTGAACAATCGATCGAGTCCATCTAGAGTCGGATCACTACCTTCAAATGAAGTTCGATCGGGAAATGGATCGATCGCAGTAATCGAAGCATCATACAGTCCAACAATCTTTTGCTGATCTCTCAACAGTTCCCGCGAAAAAACTTCTAATCCAACTCGTCCGCCTTGTCGTTCCACGATCGAGCTTTGCAACCCAATCAATTCTGCTAATTGCTGATAGATTGCTTGTCGCTCCTCAGCATTCATTGCATCACCGAGTGCTAAAGCAGGAATCAACTTCTGACGTGCAAACTGTTCTGCTGCGGCTCGATGTGCTGCTAGATCACCGGGTGCGCCTGCCCATTTTGCTCGATCGTGATGTGCCGCTGACACTGCTAACGATGGAACTAAAGTTGCCCAACTCGTCAAAGTATAGTCACTTTCATCGAGCAAACCAAATTCCAAGGCTGGAGAAATCAATATCGCTCCAGAAAGTCCAATGCCAAACTCTTGTTGAAGTTTCTGAGCCAATTTTGCGACTCGAAATCCTCCGTAACTTTCCCCCGCAATAAAGACTGGAGAGAGCCAACGATTTTGACGAGAGAGGAAGCGCTGAATGAATTCGCCGATCGCTCTTAAATCTCGATCGACTTGCCAAAATTCGGTTTCCTTGGGCTTTTCTTCTTCAGTGGATTTTTCTTTATCGTCCTCTTTTTCTTTTGGAATACTGCGACTAAATCCAGTTCCGATCGGATCAATAAACACTAGATCAGTAAAGCTCAACCAGCTTTCAGCATTATCTACTAATCGAACCGGGGGCTTTGGTAAGTTCCCATTTGCATCAAAGTAAATTCGTTTTGGACCTAATGCACCGAGATGCAAATAAGCAGAAGCGGCTCCAGGACCTCCATTGAACACAAATGTTATCGGTCTCGGTGCATCACTTTTTGCAAGATAAGCCACATAAAACATTTCTGCGATCGGCTTTTCTCGATCGAACAAAGTTTGCCATTGTGCGGCAGCCGTATAAGAGAGGGTTTGATCTCCCAATTGCAAGGTATGTTCTGTGGTTTTTCCTTGGCGCGTTGTAGTTTCAGCCATGATCAACTCTCAGCCTGGTATCTTTTCCAGCTTAACGTGAGTTCGATGAATGGTTCGCTGCGTTTGGGGCGGATCGTGCCCCCTAAATCCCCCAAATTTGGGGGACTTTGAAGGTAGAAAGCGCTTTGGAATTGAAGAAATTTTTCTGACTCAAAGTCCCCCAGAATGGGGGATTTAGGGGGCGTTTCCCAGAAGCGCTGTCAACTGATCCATTCAACACACTCACGCAGGCTTAGGACTTACGCTTAAGAATGACCATTGTTTCACCCACGATCGCAGGACGTGCAATCAATGTTCCTTGAGCATCCGTAATTCTCAGCTTCGGTAGCTCGATCGATTGCGCTTTTTCCCACAGTTCATCGGCAAATCGATCTTGCTGTTCTGCACTAAATCGATACCAATCCTCTGAAACACGAACCGTCAATCGAGCGCGATCGACCTGCGGTTCAACCGATGTGACCAATCCACCAATAAATTGATCGCTAACCTCTGTCACCTGAGCTTGAATCGCTGCAAGTTGTTTCTGTTCTGGTGTTAATTCCGGTTCAGGCTCAATCACAGGTAAAGATTCGGCTGGAACTTCTGCCACAGGTTCTTCAAGGGTTGGCTCTTCCACCGGAATTACTGCCACAGGTTCTTCAATGACTGGTTCTTCGATTGGCACTTCTGCCACAGGTTCTTCTATCGGAGCAGAAACAATCTCAGGAGCAGCTTCAGGCACAGAAAGATCCGTCGGGAACTGTGTTGGCTGATCAGGAATGATGACTGGAGGACGAGTTGCCACCTGAACAGGTTGAGCAGGCTTCGAGGAAAAGAGCGAAGACGTAAACCAGAACAGAACCACGATCGCACTAATCACAATTCCACTCAGTGCCCGATCGCCGAATTTTCGACTTAAATCCCCAGGAAGTCGATCGCGAATTACCGTCAGCAATTTTTTCCACAACGGCGACACTCGTTCAAGCGCGATCGTGCCCACCGTTGCAACTTTCAATAAAATCGGATTCGGTTCTTCAGAAGCTTCAACCCGATTCGCAATATTCTCCAAAAAGCGACTCGTCGATCGCAATGTGCCAATCGTCCCCGTTCTAAGCTTGGCGAGGAATTTTGTTGCAGTGGCTTGCGATTGTGTCACACTGGACGGGGATTCTGTCGGTGAATTAGCATCTGGCTGTGACATTGATGTGACCTCCTCGACAAAACAAATCCGGTTACGTCCAGTAGAGTGAAAAACGGTAGAAATTTCAATCTACCATTTGTCGATCGCACTGTTGTTTCAGAACTGACCCTTATGAGTTTAAAGCGTCGTGATCTTTTGGTGTTAGGAGGATTGAGTGGTTTAGGGCTTGCGGTTGCCGGAAAAACCTTGAGCCGTCCCCCAGAGCAAGTTTCTGGAATGCCGCAAACGGTTTCAGAAGCCCCTAAACCTGCGAGTAAAGAATTAATGCTGCGATTTGTGGCAGTCGCAGATTCGGGAGCAGGCGATCGAAATCAGTTCGCATCCGCCAATGCAATGGCAAACTATCACCAAAAAAATCCCTATTCGCTGGTCACTCTCGCAGGTGACAATATTTACAACAGCGGCGAAATGGAACGAGTCGGAATCGCGTTTGAACAGCCCTATGCGCCATTATTGAAGCAAAATGTCCGGTTCCGCGCTTGCCTTGGAAATCATGACATTCGCACCGAAAACGGCGATCCTCAAGTCCGATACGCCAATTTCAACATGAACGGGCGCTATTACACTTACCGCGAAAAAGATGTTCAATTCTTTGTATTGGACACCAATGGGAACGCGGACTGGAAAGACCAAATGACTTGGCTCAATGCCGAATTAGGACGCAGTACCGCGCCTTGGAAAATCGTTTACGGGCATCATCCGATCTACTCCTCTGGACATTACGGAACGGATGCTGAAATGATTCGCAGGTTTTCATCCTTGTTCAAACAGCACCAAGTTCAGCTTTATATCAACGGACACGAACATCACTATGAGCGATCGACTTCGATCGACGGTACAACTTATCTCGTAACCGGAATTGGTGGCGCAAGTCTCCGTCCCGTTGGACGCTCCAAAACCACTGAATATTCTGTGTCTCGCTACGGATTTAGCGCGATCGAGGTTTATCCTGATCATCTCAAAATCGAAGGTATCGGCACAGACAATTTAGTGTTCGATCGTGGAATGATTGCAAGACAAGCGAAAGTCGCCGTATGACAGATGCCTACACCCGAACCGTTCAACTCTCAACGGAATTCATCGAGAACGGTGATCCATTAGGATGGTTTGAAGCGCTCTATGCCACTGCAAACGGTGATCCAACTGCGGTTCCTTGGGCGCGATTAACTCCGAATGCGCTTTTACTCGATTGGTTGGATCGGGGTTTGATTCGGGGTAAAACAGCGATCGTGATCGGGTGCGGTTTGGGTGATGATGCGGAAGAACTGGCAAAACGCGGATTGAGCGTGACGGGATTTGATATTTCGGAAAGCGCGATCGCTTGGTCACATCAACGCTTTCCGAATTCTCCAGTCACTTATGAAGTTGCGGACTTATTTGCACTTCCAGAGGCTTGGAAAGGTAGATTCGACTTTGTTCTAGAGTCATACACGATCCAAGCGATGCCACCCGAACTTAGAACTAAAGCCATTCCCAAGATTGCAGAATTGGTTGCACCGTCAGGACAGCTATTAGTGATCTGTCGCGGTCGTGAGCCAGATCAAGATCTAAGCGCTGTCCCGTTTCCGCTGACAAAGACAGAACTCTTAGGCTTTCAGCGATCGGGATTGTCTGAAGTGGAATTTGAGGATTTTGCCGAACCGGAAACTGTGCGTCGATTTCGAGTGTTATACGATCGAGCTTAAAATCAGTGTGCAACTTTTCTGAGCTTTAGCGAATTCTATTCGCTGCGTTTTGAGTAACTCGTGCCCCCTAAATCCCCCTCAAACGAAGCTAACCTTGTTTAACTACGCTGTTCTAATCGGTAAGCTCAACGTTAAAACCGTTGTCCCCGATCGCTGTTCTACAGTCACCTTGGCATTCAAATCGATCGCATATCGCCGCAATAATGCCAATCTCAAATTCGAGACATTCTGTCTTCGCCTCGATAACACTTCCTCAGTATCCGCGACACAGCAAGCAGAAATACAGAAATTCTGTGCATCAACGAATGTTCGGAGTTGAATCGGCAAGTCCGGATTCGCGTGATTCAAATGCGTGAGCAATTGAACGATCGTTTTATCCAAAGTCGGCAGGTGGACTAACAATTTCGATATAGATTCAGAAGTTCGCTCAAGCTGAATTGAGATTACCGTTTGAGTTGAAAATCGCCCGATTGCAACGGCTAACCAATCCTGAATCCGAACTTCATTAAGCGGCATCGCATCCGAACCACTCGACGCATTCTGAAATGCTAAGAGATCATTCACTAAGCTAAATTCTTCGTGCCATTCTTGCTGGAGAATTTTCAAATACTGTTCCAGCCGCTGAACTTGAGGATTCGGAGCTTCAGGATCATCGATCGCGGTCGCAATTCGCTGCATTAACTCGATCGCCATTCTCATATTCGTTAACGGCGTTCGCAGTTCATGGGACAACGCTTCAATAAAATCATTTTGCAGCGTTTTGAGATGCTGTAATTCTGCAACTTCGGTGCGAAAACTCTGGATCTGTTGAGCCGATTGATACGCTCGAATGGCTTGGCTCACAAGTTGCGCGATCGCGTCCGCTTGAAACCCACTCCAGCGCGGATAATCTGGTAAAACCAGCCCAAATTCCCCGATCGTGCCCGTCTCACCTTGAATCGGGCAAACAATCACCTGAAATTCCGCACGATAAAGCGGCGGCAGAATTACAGAATCAGGACAAATCCAGCACTGACGCTGAAACAACCGCAGATAGAATTCTGAGAATTTTGCAATGTCGATCGTATCCATGTAAGCAGTCGGGGCGGTATTTCCCATCACCCAAACGCCTTGACCTTCAAGAATCGGAATCGCATATTGACCGATTAAGCCTTGTAAGAATCCACAGGGACGCAGAATTGTGTAATTCAAACCGGATTCCGCTAGGAACTTCTCGGTGCAGGTTTTGATTTCCATCAGCGGCACGTTCGGGAACTTCTCCGCATCCAGAATCGAGAAGAAAATATATCGATCGACTCCGGCTGCTTTTGCCGCTTGAATTAAGTTAACTTTGCCCGTCCAATCGACTTGTCTGATACTGAGCGAATCGGTTGCACGTGCGGTTGCCGCATCGATTACAGCCGTCACACCCTCGAAAGCTGCGGCTAATGTCTCCGGATAGCAAATATTTCCGGTGACAAGTTCGGCTCCCCATTCTTTTAAGAAAGCAGCTCTTCTAGGGCTACGAACTAGACAGCGTACCTTGTATCCCTCATCTAAGGCGCGACGAGTAATCTGTCTTCCCAAGGTGCCAGTCGCACCCACAATCAATACGCTCATGAGGAGTTATGTGACAAATTGTTAACTTTTCGCTAAATTCTATCAGAAATCTCGCAACCAAATCACAGTAAAGCGCGATCGATGGTTTTGAGTTCTGAAATCGAACATCCCTTATCGTAGCGTAGGTCAAGGAATGTAACGAGTTTCTTTGATTAAGCGAAAATTCTCATTTATTGTGTTCGACTGAGTACGCTACGCTGAAAGTATCTGCGATTGTTGCCCGTTGCGTTCTGAATCGAAATCTTATGTCCAATTCTAATCCTGCGATTCCTGCGGTTGAGCAGTGTACCAGTTCTCATCCGGTCAATTTAAATAATGTTCGCTCTTCGCAGCGTGATCTTCTTAGTGTTGAAAAATCGCAGCGCATGGCGGAGTTTTTTAGTTTACTCGGTGATGCTAACCGACTCAGAATCTTATCGGCGCTTTCCGTTCAAGAACTCTGCGTGTGTGATCTTGCAGCAGCGGTGAAAATGTCTGAATCTGCGGTTTCGCATCAGTTACGAGCGTTACGATCGATGCGTTTAGTTGGCTATCGCAAACAAGGACGTAATGTTTTCTATTCACTCAAAGATCATCACGTTTTCAATCTCTATCGTGAAGTTGCAGAGCATTTAGACGAAGAAGAGTGAGGGAATGTGATCCGCCACTCTCGCTTCATGGGATTATTCTTCGCCACCTTGTAATCTCAGGAGCAAAAAGCCGAGCGACAACCCCACCAAAATCAGGGTGAATGCCAGGAAAGCAGTGTTAAAAATTTCGGAAGCCATTGCGGTAATTCTCCTTTTAAACAGCGATCGATCTATCGATTTACGTATTGTAAAGCAGTTCAGTCACGCTCTCTTCACATCATGACCCGTTTAATTATCTCAATGGGTGATCCTGCTGGAATCGGTGCAGAGGTCATTCTCAAAGCATTGTTCGATCGAGAAAATTCCGATATTACGATCGCTGGCAGTCGTGCTTATCTTGACGCACTCTACGATCGTCTCAGTCTCTCTTGTCCAAATCTCGCTAATCCCAAAGAGTTGGATATTCTGGATTTGGGAATTTCAGGAGAAATCCAACTCGGTATAGAGAGCGCAAATAGCGGTGAAGCAAGTTTTCGATATTTAGAAACAGCAATCGATCGAACGTTAGCAGGTGAATTTGATGGAATTGTCACGGCTCCGATCGCAAAATCTGCTTGGAAAGCCGCAGGTCACATTTACCCAGGACAGACGGAACTCTTAGCCGAAAAAGCAGGAGTCGATCGATTTGGCATGATGTTTGTTGCTCGATCGCCTCACACGAATTGGACGTTACGCGCACTGTTGGCAACAACTCACATTCCGCTGAAACAAGTCCCTGAGACGCTGACACCAGAGAAATTAACTCAGAAGTTGGAATTATTAATCGAATGTCTTGAGCAGGCGTTTGGAATCGATCAGCCTCGAATTGCGATCGCGGGACTAAATCCCCATAGTGGCGAACAAGGACAACTTGGAACAGAAGAAATCGATTGGTTGTTCTCTTGGCTCGAATCGATGCGCTCTCGATTTCCTCAGGTGCAACTTGATGGATTATTGCCGCCCGATACGATGTGGGTGAAACCGGGACAAGCTTGGTTTGGTTCCGGTCAAGTTGCTGCTCATGATGCTTATCTTGCGCTCTATCACGATCAGGGGTTGATCCCAGTCAAATTGATGGCATTTGATCGAGCGGTTAATACTTCGATCGGGCTTCCATTCGTGCGAACTTCTCCGGATCATGGAACTGCATTTAACATTGCTGGGAAAGGAATTGCGGATGCGACCAGTATGAAAGCTGCGATAGACTTCGCGATCGAACTGGTTAAACGTCGGACATCATTTTCGCTTATAGGAGCAATTCGATCATAAAATGATTGTCACAGACTGTAATGCGTCAAACCTAAGAAAGAGAGCAGCTTTTTGCTCAACTT